>CAZURM010000008.1:0-45701 GCA_964622945.1 uncultured Proteiniphilum sp. | reverse complement strand
GTGGAATATTTACATCAATTGCGATTGCATTTTTGGTGGGGTCAATTATAATGTATATTTCGCGACTGATATTCACCTTTAATTATCAAAAAACCTTCAAATATCTTGGTGCAATCTGGGGAGGTATTGCACTTACAGCCATTACTTATTTTGCAATTTTCAAAGGACTTAGTGGAAGTATATTAGTAACTGATGATCTTCTTTTATATCTCGACAATAACATGGGTATAGCATTGCTATATACATTTACAGGTTGGACAATCTTAATGGCTTTATTACAACATGTATTTAGAGTTAAAATACTAAACGTTATTGTTCTTGTTGGTACAGCTGCACTTGCTATGGCTTTTGCAGGAAACGACTTAGTGAATTTCATTGGAGTGTTTATGGCGGGATTCGATTCATTCCATATTGCACAAGAATTTGCAGCAGCAGGTGGTGATGTGAATTCAATGTATATGGGTGGGCTGGCTGAACCTGTTGTTGCTAATATGTATTGGCTACTTGGAGCTGGAGCAATTATGATTCTAGCTCTTTTCTTTTCTAAAAAATCACGTTCTGTATCAGAGACAGAAGTTAATCTGTCGCGTAAGGGTGAAGGAATAGAGCGTTTTTCATCTTCTCCATTATCGCGTTCAATCGTCAGGGGTGGCCTTAACATCAGCAAATCAATAAACTCATCAATTCCTGAATCTTTAAAAAAGATTATTGATAAACGATTTGAACCGGTTGAACTGGAAAATAAAGCTTCTTTTGATTTAATCAGAGCCTCTGTGAATCTTACAGCTTCGGCTATGCTTATTTCTCTTGGTACTTCGCTAAAACTACCTCTCTCAACAACATATGTAACTTTTATGGTAGCTATGGGGACCTCCCTGGCCGATCGTGCATGGGGTCGCGATAGTGCCGTTTATCGTATAAATGGAGTGCTAACAGTTGTCGCAGGATGGCTTTTAACAGCACTAATAGCATTTGCAGCATCTATGATTGTAGCTTCTTTCCTGATGTGGGGAGGTAAAATTGCAATTGTAATAATGCTTGCGTTTGTTGCTTTTATGCTTTTTAGGTCAAGCAAACTCCATACTAAAAGAAAAAATAAAGAAGAGCAACAACAACAGGTTTTATCAACCAAAGATCAGCTGGTTGCATCTTGTAACAGTGATATGCATATGGTGATGGATAAAACTCTTTTTATTTTAAAGAAAGTTATTGATGGACTTAACAATGAGAATAGAAAATCGGCTCGTAAGGCAATGAATGAAGCTGTTGAGCTGTATGAAAAATTTAAAGATAAGCGAGATTATGAGGTGGTTCCTACCTTAGAAAGTATTCAGATTAATGCACTTGAGCTTGAGCAGGAGTATGTTCAGCTGGTTGATTATTCTTATGAGCTTACTAAATCATTAAAAGCAATCAGTGAATCAACATTTAACTATATAGAAAATAACCATTCTGCTTTTTCAAAAGATCAGATTGATGATTTAAAAATGGTTTACAATACTCTCGCTGATGTATTTAGCGGGTATAAAGAGATGGAGAAATCAGGAGATTATTCACAGTTTAGCAAAGTTACAAGCTTAAGGGATTTTATTCTTGATCTTAACCCTAAATTAACGAAACGACAAATTAAACGAGTTAAGGAGGGTGTTTCAAGCACTCGTAACAGTATCCTTTTCCTCAATCTAGTAAATGAATCTAAAATAGTGACGCTGCAATCAGGAAATTTGCTGAAGTCTCACCGCAATTTCAAAGAGCAGTCGTCTAAACAACCAACTAATATTATTAATGCAAAGAGCTTTATTAAAGATGCTACATTAAACTTGTAAGAAACAGAGCAAATACTCTGTTTTTGTCAATATCTGTGTCTTTTTCCTCTCTTCTTCTTATTTCTACCTGAGAAGTAGCTTTCTTCTTTATTTCTTTTGTTGCTTCTTTTAGATTTATTGCTTTCACTGTCTTGAGCAAACTGCACCAAAAGTTTTCTATCTTCAAGGTGCGTACCTTTAAAGGCGTTAACTACCTTATTGGCAACATCTTCAGGCACTTCAAAAAATGAGAAATTTCTCATCAAATCAATTTTGCCTATGGGTATCTTTCCTTTAACATTTTCGTTAATAAAGCCCATTAATACTGCCGGATTAATACCATCTATTTTTCCTACATTAATAAATAGTCTGGAATATCCTTTCTCGGGCTCACGTGAAACGCCATCATTTCTGCTGGTTTGCCTGCCACGTTCTCCTTTTTTTCTTCTTGATGAAACCTCATCAGGTTCAAATATCTCTTCTGCTATCTGATAATATTCAATAAGACGATTGAATTCCAAAGAAACGATGCGTTTTATTATATCTTCCTTTTCTAGCCATTCAAGTTTACGAAAGATTGATGGTAGCAAACGCTCGATCTCTTCTTCATTTACTTTTACTTTCTCTATCTTATCAACAAAGTTAAAGAGTTGCTTCTCACAAATAACGTCTCCTTTGGGTATTTCGCGTTTCTCAAACTTCTTGTTGATCTGCTTTTCTATTTGTGGTATTTTACCTCTTTCTTTTGTATGAATAATTGAAATTGAAGTACCGGCTTTCCCTACCCTACCTGTTCTACCACTACGATGAGTGTAAATTTCTATATCATCAGGTAAGCCATAATTAATTATATGTGAGATATCATCAACATCCAAACCACGAGCTGCAACATCTGTAGCTACAAGAAGCTGGAGATTATGGTTTCTGAATTTACTCATTACAAGGTCTCGTTGTGCCTGAGATAGATCGCCATGCAAAGAGTCTGCATCATAACCATCTTGTAAAAGCTTATCAGCAATCTCTTGAGTATCTTTTCGGGTTCTGCAAAAAATTATACCGTAAATATTGGGATAATAATCTACAATCCTTTTTAATGCAAGATATCTGTCTTTTGCATGCACCAAATAATACATATGTCGCACATTTTGTGCTCCTTCATTTTTTCTACCAATGGTTATTTCCATCGGATCTTTCATATACTTGCCTACGATCTTCTGTATCTCTTTTGGCATTGTAGCCGAGAAAAGAAGCATACTGCGATCATTAGGTATGTATGTAAGTATCTCATCAAGATCTTCTGAGAATCCCATGTTAAGCATTTCGTCTGCCTCATCCAGCACAACTGTATGTACATTTGAGAGTGAAACTGTTTTACGTTTTATCAGATCGATAAGCCGTCCCGGGGTAGCCACTATTATATGAACGCCTCTTTTAAGGGTGCGTATCTGACTATCTATACTTGAACCTCCATAAACAGGTAGAATTTTTATATCTTCTACATATTTAGAGTAATCTGCTAAATCTCCAGCAATCTGAAGACAAAGCTCTCTCGTGGGACTAAGGATTAGTGTTTGAGGTGAAAGATCGTTTATATTGGTCTTCTGAATAATTGGTATGCCAAAAGCTGCGGTCTTACCTGTTCCTGTCTGTGCAAGGGCTATTATATTTTTGGTCTCATTAAGTAGTTGAGGGATTACTTCTGTCTGAATTGGCATTGGTTCTTCGTAACCTAACTCTATAAGTGCCATCTCTATCTCTGATGAGATACCTATTTTTTTAAATTCGCTCATGTTTTATAAAATTAATTTGTGGGTATTGATATTTCTCTTTACCTCACACAGCCAGTTATTTATAAAGATGAGAGAAAACTCAATTAAAAAATTTGATATTTAGGGTGATAAATTGCTTTTGTTCAATTCGCTTTTAAATATTTTTGTAAATAACCTATTCTTAATACACAAAGTATTAAACACCCTTTTTTAAAACGGGTGCAAAGGTATGAAAATAAATTGAATAAGTGTAGTTGTAAAATAAAAAATCAGAAAGGATAAAGTAAATATTTTCTTAATAAGCTTCTTTTTCCACTGGATACCCTAAGTTCTTTTTCTAGGTAAATATCTAAGGAACCATAGTTTTTTACTATATGATCTACAGCATAGTTGAGATATGATCTGTTGACTGTAAGCATAGCAGTAACCGCTTCTTGCATTGACTCGGGAAGATTTCGTGCATCAATCTGTTCATTAGCAGGATCAATAAGCTGGTTTGAAAGCATATAATCTTGTTCTAATGTAGCAGGTGCAACACCAATAGCATATAAAATAAAATAGGAAGCCAACCCTACTCCGTCTTTACCCAATGAGCCTGATAATAAAATAGGATAATTTGCATCATTTGTTAAAATATCAAACAGCTCACTAAATTGTTCTTTATGTTTTTCAATAATATCAACATATGCTTCCTGAACATATCTGATAGCATCACTTCTATTAAAGTTGTCATCTAACAATTGTGAATCTAATTTTTCTGCATCCATAGGAGATAATGGAAGCGTGATTTTTCTTATAGAAGGATGAATAAGAATAGGATATCTGCCTGACGTTTTTTCTGAGCGAAAATCAATGATGGTCCTAATATTAAGCCTTCTTATTCTCTCTTGATCATAAAGAGTAGCACTGCTAAGATCTGCAGATCTGTAAATCTGACCCCATTTAATTTGTCTGTCATCAGTAGTATAATAACCTCCTATATCTCTGAAGTTCTTGATATTATTCATTTCAATGACACGGTTTGCAACAATACCTGAATGAACTCCTGATGTGCGGAGAATGAAATATTCTCTTAGACCTGAGCCCGTAGGGTTGAGCCTCATAACCTGATTGCCAATTTTAGTGGTAGTAACCGGCATAAAACTAGTCAGGGAGCTATCTGACAGAGATGAGTAAATATCTATATCTCCTTCTTGGTCAGGACTCACCTCCCACTTCAGTAGAAAATCTCCTTTAGGATCTTTTTCTACCACAGAAGTAATTTTTACCGTTGACATACAAGAGTTAGCAACGATAATAACTAAAAGTAAAAGATGTATGGAATAAAGTTTCTTCACCATCGATATAAAATACAAACAAATGTAGTAAAAAGAAAGTTCTAAATTAAAATTTTGACTACTCTATTAACAATATATAATTATTCATTTTCCATTTTAATATTTTATAAGTCAAGCTTTTAGAAGATTTTAAAAAATTTCAAATTAAATGTTGATAACTTGTAAATCAATTGTATGAAAATAATTAATAAACTAATTTTGAAAATAGAAAATCATATTGGATATAATAATATTTATATAATCAAAGAAAAGATAGGTTTTTTTAGCAATACTCTATCACACTCTTTTCAACAATGATTTACAACAAAAATGAAAATAATTATTAACTTTGTAAGCTTTATACAGCTTTTGATAACATTTGTAATTATCACTAAATTAAAAAGTTAAAGATATTTGAATTGTTTATAACTGTTGATATCTTATACAACAATGTTGATAATCTCTCATCTTGTTAAAACTAACAAAAAAGTATCTACAGTATCAACAGTCTATCATTATCATCATATATCTTTTTAATTTTAAAACTATATATTATAATAAATAGATTATGACAAAAGAAGAAATCATCAAAAATATAGTAAAACTAAAGAATGAGAAAAATGCTATTATTTTAGCTCATTATTACCAAGAGTCTGAAATACAGGATATTGCTGATTTTGTTGGCGATAGCCTAGCATTAGCTCAATGGGCAGCTAAAACTACTGCTGATATTATTGTGTTGTGTGGTGTTCATTTCATGGGTGAAACTGCCAAAATTTTAAGTCCTGAAAAAAGAGTATTTATCCCTGATATGGAAGCTGGTTGCTCTTTAGCTGATAGTTGCCCAGCTGATGAGTTTGAAGAATTTATTAATAAACACCCCGAACATACTGTACTATCTTATGTGAATACTACAGCTGCTGTTAAGGCATTAACAGATATTGTGGTTACTTCAACAAATGCAAAATATGTGGTAGATTCACTACCTGTTGATGAAAAAATAATTTTTGGACCTGATAAAAATTTGGGTGACTATATAAACAAACTCACTGGAAGAAATATGGTCTTATGGGAGGGAGTATGCCATGTGCACGAACAATTCTCAATTGAAAAAATATTAGAGCTGAAGAAAGAATACCCCGATGCATTATTATTAGCTCATCCTGAATGTCCTAAATATTTACTTGAAATTGCAGATCATGTTGGATCTACATCTTCGATATTAAAATATGCTACTACATCAAATAATAAACAGTTTATAGTTGCCACGGAAGCGGGTATTTTACATCAAATGCAAAAAGAAAATCCTGATAAACTATTTATTCCAGCTCCTCCTGAAGATTCTACATGTGCATGTAACGAGTGTTTTTATATGAAAATGAACACTTTACAAAAATTAT
Organism: uncultured Proteiniphilum sp.; assembly: GCA_964622945.1. GTDB lineage: Bacteria > Bacteroidota > Bacteroidia > Bacteroidales > Dysgonomonadaceae > Proteiniphilum. The sequence continues at coordinate 39,411 of CAZURM010000008.1, read as the reverse complement.
ACCTTTGCCTTAAATTTGAAAAACCTGAGATTTTTGTAGATGAAGAAACAAGAATTAAAGCAGTAAAACCAATTGAAAGAATGTTGGAAATTTCAGCTAAGCATAATTTATAATTGTTTTTTGTACCTTTGCATCCGCAAATTTTGGCTTTACCCTATTTGTAATAATATAAGTTAGCTATGTTATATTCTTATGTTATACTACAGATATGGGATTAAAGCCTTTTTAAAATTATAAAAATGGCTCTTAAATGTGGTATTGTAGGACTTCCTAATGTAGGAAAGTCTACTCTTTTTAATTGTTTGTCAAATGCAAAAGCACAAGCAGCAAATTTTCCTTTTTGTACAATTGAACCAAATATTGGTGTAATAACTGTACCGGATGAGAGATTAACTAAAATTGCAGAACTGGTTAAACCTCAAAGAATTGTTCCAACAACCATAGAGATAGTTGATATTGCCGGGCTGGTGAAAGGTGCCAGTAAAGGTGAGGGTTTAGGAAACAAATTTTTAGCAAATATAAGAGAAACTGATGCTATATTACATGTACTTCGTTGTTTCGATGATGAGAATGTAACGCATGTTGATGGGGATATTAATCCAATTCGTGATAAAGAAATTATTGATGCCGAATTGCAATTAAAAGATCTGGAGACAATAGAATCACGTATTAGTAGAGTTGAAAAACAGTCTAAGACTGGTGGTGATAAAGAGGCTAAAGTACTTTATGATGCTTATTCAAAAGTTAGAGAAGCACTATTGCGTGGAGAATCTGCCAGAACAGTTTCATTTGATACAAAAGATGAAGCTAAAGCAGCACACGATCTTTTTTTACTTACATCAAAACCTGTTATGTACATTTGTAATGTTGATGAAGCAAGCGCTGTCAACGGTAATAAATTTGTAGATCAATTGAGAGAAGCCATAAAAAATGAAAATTCTGAAATATTGATTGTTGCTGCTAAAATAGAGTCAGATATTGCAGAATTTGATACTTATGAAGAACGTGAAATATTTCTTAATGAACTTGGTTTAGAGGAATCAGGAGTTAACCGTCTTATTAAATCAGCTTACAAACTTTTAAATTTGCAAACATTTATGACTGTTGGTGTGCAAGAAGTTAGAGCATGGACATTTGAAAATGGGTGGAAAGCACCTCAATGTGCCGGAGTTATACATACTGATTTTGAAAAGGGTTTTATAAGAGCAGAAGTAATTAAATATGAAGATTACATTTACTATGGTTCTGAGAATGCTGTAAAAGAAGCAGGCAAGATGAGCGTTGAGGGTAAGGAGTATATAGTAAAAGATGGCGATATAATGCACTTTAGGTTTAATGTGTGATTAGTTCTTATTTTACTCTTACTTGGCTCTTACCTGGCTCTTTTAAACCCTTAAAATAAAAGAATAAGATAAGACTGATATATAAACAAAATAAATCCGATGTAACATCGGATTTATACTTATGTTTGAATGGATATGATTTCGTTATAAAACTATTCGCGATCCATATTTATGATTTTAAGAACAAAAACTGAATTGGGTATTTCAAAAGAATCTTTTATACATTTTGTTACAGTTGACATTACTTCGTCAAACTCACCAAAAACTTGAGTTGAGATTTTGTTTGATTTTACCGTAATTTTGTCATTAGCTTCAAGAGATTTAATGAAATTTTTTATTGGAGTTTTATATTCTTCATTTAGAGGATAATAACTTATATCAATAGATGTTTTCATAATGTTATATTTTTTTTGAAATAACTTAGTCTATTTTGATAACCATTATTCTCTTAATTTGTTCATCCGGCAATATTAGTAATTATTCCCATACTTTTTTCCACTTTTGATGCTATTTCGTGAAGGGTGTCTAGAGAGACTTTTTGAAGCCCTTTTGCGGGTGTTTGACGATCAATGGTGTAAATCATTACCTCCATTGGGTTTAGTGTTTTTAATAGCTCTAACCATGCTCTAATCTCATCTTCTGTAGTGTTATCAATCTCTCTACCTTCAAATTCACCTTTTATAAACATTGTTTGTATAATAAATTGGCCTTTGAATTTTTTATATATTTCAACCTGATTGGCAACACTATAATTTTTAGAATTGGGACGATCTATCAGTTTAACTGTTTCATCAAATGCAGAGTCTAGTTTTAGTACAGGTTTTTCAATTTTCATCAACGTATCAATTATACCCGGTTTTGTTAAATGCATACCATTTGAAAGTACACTGATTTTAGTTTGCGGATAATATTGATCTCGTAAAACTATGGTATCTTCGATTATAGCATTGAAATCGGGATGCATGGTAGGCTCACCATTACCTGCAAAAGTTATTACGTTTAATTCAACACCCTCTTTCTTAAGTATATTTAGTTTTTCTTCCAAAGCTATATTAACTTCTTCTCTTTCAGGTAATTTTGTCTTAGTCCTAAAATCTTCATTGAAACCACATTCGCAGTATATACAATCAAATGAACATAATTTTCCATCATTTGGTAATAGATTTATTCCCAATGAACTACCCATACGACGGCTGTGTATAGGGCCAAAAACTATTTCATTAAATAATATTGTTGACATATACGTTTATATATTAAATGATCATTTTGTTATAAATAATCAAATCCAGTTTAAGATTTCTCCAGCTCCATAACCTATAATTAGATAACGAGTAAATTTTCCAATTGTCATGCTTAGCATAACTACATAAGGTTTTGCTCTCATAAAACCTAGGGCAACCAACATTACATCGCCTATGCCTGGAAGAAACCCGAAGAAACCCATTAATGCGCCTTTACCTTGAAGCTTATTAATTCTTTTATCTATAGTCTCTCGTTTAATTTTAAACCATTTTTCGAGCCATTCTACTTTACCCAATCGACCTAAATAATAACATGTAGCACCTCCTAATGCGTTTCCTATAGTTGCATAAATTATTAAAGCCCAAAGATCAAGACCAGCTGCTATTAGTGCAGCAAAAACCACCTCTGAACTAAATGGAATAATCGTTGCTGCAAGAAATGAAGCAAGCAATAAACCCCAATAACCGTATTCAGCTAATCCGTCTAACATTAATTTGGCGTTATGTGTTAATGTGCTACTAACCAGTTCTCTCCCACTCCAATTTCAGTCTTTAAGGGAACACTCATTTGTATAGAGTTTTCCATCTCTTCTACTATCATCTGTCGTATATATTCAAGTTCATTGGGAACAACATTGAAATTTAATTCATCATGGACCTGCAAAATCATTTTAGACTTTTTATTATCATTCTTAAGTCTGTTAAAGATTCTAACCATTGCTACTTTGATAATATCTGCAGCGCTTCCTTGAATTGGTGCATTAATAGCGTTGCGTTCTGCAAATCCACGCACTGTAGCGTTGCGTGAAGAAATATCAGGGAGATAGCGTTTACGTCCGAATAGTGTTTCAACATATCCATGCTCTCTGGCTTTCTCTATGCTTTCGCTCATATATTTCTGAACGCCAGAGAATGTTGTAAAGTATTCATCAATAAGTTCTTTTGCCTCATAACGAGGGATAGTGAGTCTTTGTGAAAGACCAAAAGGTGTTATACCGTAAATAATTCCGAAGTTGGCTGTTTTAGCTTTTCTCCGCATATCCTGATCAATTTCTTCCAATGGAATCTTAAATATTTTTGAAGCTGTGGCAGAATGGATATCAAGCTCTTGATTAAAAGCATCAACCATGTTATGATCTCCACTAAGATGTGCCATAATTCGCAATTCGATTTGAGAGTAATCAGAAGATACGAAAAGACATCCATCGTCAGGAATAAATACTCTTCTTAACTCTTTTCCTCTTTGATCACGAATTGGAATATTTTGAAGGTTAGGATTTGTGCTGCTTAGTCGTCCTGTGGCTGCAACTGTTTGATTGAATGAAGTATGAATTTTTCCTGTTTTGGGATTCACGAGTAATGGGAACGCATCTATATATGTACTTAGCAACTTTTTTATTCCTCTTTGTTCCAGTATCTTACCTATAATAGGGTGTTGAGACCTTATTTTTTCTAACTCTTCTTCTCCCGTTTTATATTGGCCTGTTTTTGTTTTTTTAGGCTTATCTATAATTTTCATTTTATCGAAAAGAATTTCGCCTGTCTGTTTTGGTGAGTTAATATTAAAGTCAACTCCTGCCATTTCAATAATTTCCTTTTCAACTTGTTGAAGCTCCCCTGTGTATAATTTAGATAGTTCATCCAGAGCAGCAAGATCTAGTCTCACTCCACTCCATTCCATATCAGCAAGAACGTATATTAGTGGAGACTCAATTTCATAAAAGAGCTTATTTAGATTATGTTTTTCAATCTCTTTTTCAAGTATATTTTTAAGCCTCAGTGTAATATCAGCATCTTCTGCAGCATAATCACAAACAAGTGAAGGACTTATATCTCTCATGTTTTTTTGATTCTTCCCTTTTGGTCCGATTAATTCAGAGATAGGAATAGTTTTATAATTGAGATACACTTCAGCCATATAATCCATTCCATGTCGTAGTTCTGGATTAAGTAAATAATGAGCAACCATAGTATCAAAGAGATTACCTTTTACCATAATATTATAGTTGCGAAGTTCCAAAATATCGTATTTAATATTTTGTCCCGATTTTTCTATTTTATCATTTTCAAAAAAGGGTTTGAAAATATTTACCTGTTTCTGAGCAACTTCTTGATTATCTGATATTGGCACATAATAAGCTTCACCCTCTTTGTACGCGAAAGAGAGTCCGACTAATTCACTTTGTAAAGGGTCTATACCTGTGGTTTCTGTATCAAAACAAACCGACTTCTGTTCGAGCAGCACCTTACAAAGTGAATTCATATCTTCTTCAGATACAACCATTTTATATTTGTGGGGAGTTGAATTAATATCGGTAAAATCGGAGGGTAGGTATGGATCAGATTCTACGGAAAGATTTGAAATAGAGGGCTTTATTGTATTGGATGAATTTGGTATTGTGTCAAAAAGTTCTCCTTGAACAGGCGTAGCAATATTTTTTGTAGTCTCAGTTTTAAAAAGTCGTGTTAGTAAGGTTTTAAACTCCAGATCTTCGAATATAGTTTTTATTTTATTTTCATCTTTTTCTTTAAGTACTAAGTCGTTTGGATCTATTTCTATGGGGACATCAGTTTTTATCGTAGCCAAGTACTTAGAAAAAATTATTTGTTCTCGATTCTCCTCAACATTACGCTTTTGAGCCCCTTTTAGTTTTTCTGAGTTTTCAAGTAAGTTTTCTATAGTACCAAACTCTTTAAGTAATTTTACCGCTGTTTTTTCACCTATACCGGGACATCCGGGTATATTGTCTGAGCTGTCGCCCATCAGTCCAAGCAGATCAATAACTTGTGAAGGGTGTTCAATATTATATTTTTCAATTACACTTTTGTCATCTATTATCTCATAGCCATTACCTCCATATTTAGGTCTGTATATAAAAATTGTAGGTTCCGTAAGCTGGCCATAATCTTTATCTGATGTCATCATATAAACATCAAAAAGTTCTCTGTCCATACTTTTTGCTATAGTACCGATTACATCATCAGCTTCGTAACCAGGCACCTCAAGTATTGGAATGTTGTATGATTTTATTATTTCCTTAATATAGGGAATTGATTCTTTAATTACTTCAGGTGTAGCTTCTCTTTGTGCTTTGTATAACTCGTACTCCTCATGACGAAAGGTAGGACCATCAGGATCAAATCCAATTGCAATATGAGAGGGATTTTCTTTGCTCAGCACTTCTTCAAGTGTGTTTACGAAGCCGAAAATAGCAGATGTATTTCTTCCTTTAGAATCAATTCTTGGGTATTTTATAAATGCATAATAAGCTCTGTATATAAGTGCATAAGCATCGAGAAGAAAAAGTCTGTTTTTGTTCATAATTTACTCTAAAATAGCGTTTGGATTGGTAAAGTTACGAATATTTGTTGCTATGAGTAGAATTATTTTTATTTTTGTACGTCTAATTTGGATAATAATGAATCAAAGTCAGCTAGTAAAATTATTTATTCAGGAAGAATTACTTATTTTTGATACATATTTGCGTAAATCTGTAAAAAACAAAGATGAGAATCTAACCGAGATGATTTCTTATGTTTTTGCTTCTAATGGAAAACTTTTGAGACCTACATTAGTACTTTTAACTGCCAAAGCGTGTGGGAAAATTATACCTGAAACTTACCATGGAGCTGTTACAATTGAGCTTTTACATACAGCTACACTTGTTCATGATGATGTTATTGATCGTTCTGATTTAAGACGGGGTAGGAGTTCAATAAATGCTGTTTATGATAATACGAGGGCTGTACTTGTTGGCGATTATCTTCTTTCTACTGCATTAGCTGAAAGTGTGAAAACTAAAAACCTAGAGATTATTAGAATTATATCAGAATTAGGCCAAAATCTAGCAGCTGGTGAGCTTGCTCAGTTTTCACTTGCAAATGAAGTTGTTATTGATGAAGATGCTTATTTTAATGTGATTGATAAGAAAACAGCCTCTCTTATTCGAGCTAGCCTTGTTATTGGAGCAATTACCGGTGGTGCTAATCAAGAACTTATTCCTAAGTTTGTCCGTATAGGAGGAATACTTGGAGCTTGTTTTCAGATTAAGGATGATATTTTTGATTATTATGAAGTTGATGTGGGTAAGCCTACAGGTAAAGATATTCGTGAAGGCAAAATCACTCTTCCTCTTATTTATGCTCTTAAGAATGCTACGAAAGCAGCAAGTGATGAGATGTTGAAGATTTTAAAATCAAAAGATTACAGTGATGAAAATGTTGAAATGCTTTTATCATTTGCAAAAGATCAGAATGGTATAGAGTATTCATATAAAAAAATGAATATTCTTCTGGAAGAAGCAGACGAAATTATATCAAGTTTCAACTATGACAGTGAAATAAAAATGTATATGAAGCAATTTCTTTCATACCTAAAGGATAGGTCATTTTAAAAAGATTTTTCATTATAAAATAAGGATGAAACACTAATATGTGATTTCACCCTTATTAATTTAAATTATTTTTAAACGTGATTTACTGATTATTTTATATCAATCAATTTTTCTTTTATTATTTTTTTCTCCTTAATAATCGGTATGTCAACAGTTAATACACCATCTTTTACCTGAGCCGAAATCTTATCTTTATCGATTTCGTCTGGTAAAAGCATTGTTCTTTGAAACTGAGAATATGAGAACTCACGTCTTAAATAAGCTCCTCTTTTATCTTTTTCTTCATTTTCTGACTTCTTCTCAAAAGAGATTAGTAGATTGTTGTTTTCATCTATTCTAACAACACAATCCTCTTTAGTCATTCCAGGAGCTGCTACTTCTACTGTAAATCCTTCGTCGTTCTGCTGAATATTGATTGCAGGTACAGATTTACTACTATTTTCCATCCATTCGTTACCGAAAAAATCATTAAACACACTTGGTAACCAGTTATTTGTTCTTCTAATTATTGCCATAATATTTATCTTTTATTTAATTGTTGTTTTCTTTCATAAATATATTGGCAAAAGATATGCCTGTTGAAAAGCTTCAATCTTAGCTGACAAAGTGGCTTAAAATGCTAATAATTATCCTTTAAACAAACAATAAAGCCGACAAAACGGCAGGGTAGGGAGGGAGTGTTTTAAAATTTTGTTCGACTATTTATATATATAATAGTCACCAAAATTAGTTGCTTTTATTTTTAATATTTATCTTATCTGTGTGTATGAAACAATTTAATTGAGATTTGATGGAATGTTTTTTTAAGATCTCTCTTTTTCAATTTCATTATATAAAATATCAGTTAGACTACTTGTACCTATTCTAAAAAAGTTATTATTACACCACTGTTCACCAAGAATTTCTTTTACAATAGTATAATATTTAACCGCTTCTTCAATTGAAGATACGCCTCCTGATACTTTTATACCAATTTTATTGGAAGTAGTTTTGTAATAGGATTTAATTGCATGACACATTACAAAAACAGCCTCAGCCGTAGCACCGGGATACCCCTTGCCAGTAGATGTTTTGAGGAAATTTGCTCCCGAGTACATTGATAATATTGAGGCGTTATGAATATTTTTGTAGGAGCTAAGTGCGCCTGTTTCTAAAATAACTTTGAGAGTTTTATCTCGACACACCTCTTTTAACTCCATAATTTCCTCACAAAATTCCTTATAATATTCATCCAGAAAAAGACCTACATTAATAACTATATCTAATTCATCTGCGCCGTCAGATATGGATAGTGATGCTTCAGCTATTTTTACTTCGATGAAAGTTTGTGAAGAAGGAAAACCTCCTGCTACAGCAGTAATCTTTACTTCTGCAGTAAGTGATTCTTTCACAGTTTGTACAAAATTTGGGTATACACATACAGCAGCAACATTCTCTATTTCTGGATCTGAACCCTCAAATGAATTTATTTTTTTTGTTAAATTCCAAATATGCTCTCTGGTATCCGTTGTGTTTAGTGAAGTGTGGTCGATACAGCCATATAGTATTTTGTATACATCATGTATATTATTGTTATCAAAGTTATTTGAAATAATTTGCTCGACACTATTTTTTATTCCTTCATCCGTAAACTTAAAAGAATGTTTTTTTAAAGCCAATAAATATTTATTATCTTCCATTTGTGTTCTCTTTTTAGTTGAGTTTATAATATCAAAAACCGTACGGGTCTTTTATTCAATTAATTTATTATTGTTTAAATGCCTGGTTTTATCTCTTTCTGTTTTCTTATCAATACTTTTTTGGAAAGCCTCTTCTAGATTAACGCCAGTCTGATTAGCTATACATATCAATACCCAGAGTACATCTCCAATTTCTTCAGACAAATTTTTATTTAAATCTGATTTTTTAAATGATTGCTCACCATAAATCCTAGCCATAATTCGTGCTAATTCACCAACTTCTTCAGTAAGTAATGCCATATTGGTAAGTTCACTGAAATATCTTACTCCGTACTCTTTAATCCATTCATCTACCGCGTATTGTGCTTCTTTAATAGTCATTTTATTTTAAACATTCCTTTATAATATATAATATTATCTAAAGCATAATCATTATGTTTTAAAGATCATTCTTTAATTTTTGAATCTATGAATATTGTAACCGGACCATCATTAATGAGTTTTATTTTCATGTCTGCTCCAAATTCTCCAGTACTAACCTTTTTATAATGCATGCCTGATAAGACAGAACAAAACATATCATACAAAGGTATTGAAATTTCAGGTTTTGCAGCTCGTATATACGATGGACGATTTCCTTTTTTTGTACTTGCATGTAATGTAAATTGCGAAACAATAAGTATATCGCCTTTTGATTCTAATACAGAACAATTCATAACTCCATTTTCGTCATCAAATATTCGTAAATTAACAATTTTTTTTGCTAAATAGTTAATATCTTCTTCGTTATCATCCTTTTCAATACCCACAAAAATCAATAAACCTTTGTCTATTGTGCTTTTTATTTTTCCGTCAATTTGAACTGATGCTTCCGATACGCGTTGAATTAAAACTCTCATTATTATTTTTAATCTTTATTATTTATCCAATCCCATATTATTTTTCCTTTGCTCTTTCCTATTAGTTTTATAATTTCTTCTTTATCGGATTCTTTTAATCTTTTTATACTTTTAAAATGTACTAGTAATTTTTTCTTAGTTTCTTTTCCAATTCCATTTATTGAATCTAATTCGGAACCAACTTGTGCCTTGCTTCTTTTTTTTCTGTGAAATGTTAAACTAAATCTATGAGCTTCGTCTCTTAGTTGTTGAATAAGTTTTAGTGTTTCAGAATTTTTATCTATGTATAATGGGATAGGGTCCTCAGGGAAATAAATCTCTTCTAAACGCTCTGCAATTGCAATTATTGCAATTTTTCCATAAAGTCCAATTTTCTGAAGAGATTTTACAGCAGCACTTAATTGACCTTTACCACCGTCAATTACAATTAGTTGAGGCAAAGATTGGCCCTCGTTAACTAGTCGAGAGTAGCGTCTTTCCACTACTTCCTGCATAGATATGTAATCATTGGAACCTACGACACCTTTAATATTGTAATGTCTATAATCTTTTTTAGATGGTTTAGCCTTTTTAAAAACAATACATGCTGATACCGGACTTGAACCTTGAATATTGGAATTATCGAAACATTCAATATGCCAAGGAATATTTTTTAATTGTAAATCTTTTTGAGCTGTGGTTAAAATTCTAGTAATCCTTTGTTCAGGGTTTAGCATCTCTGCTTTTTTTAATTTATCTATTTTATACTGTTTTACATTTTTCTTCGAAAGTAAAAGTAATTTCTTCTTGTCGCCTCTTTGAGGAATTACAAAATCAACATTTGTTAGTTTAATATCGGGCATAAAAGGGACAACAATCTCTTTTGTATTACTTCCAAAACGCTGTCTCATTTCAACTATTCCTAACCCTAACAGCTCTGCTGGATTTTCATCAAGTTTCTTTTTATATTCAAATGTATATGCTTGATTTACACCGCCATTGACTACATGTAAATAATTTATAAATGCTGAATTATCATCTTCTTCAAAAGAAAAAACATCAAGATTATAATTTATATTACTTATTATCTGAGATTTTTCTCTAAAGTTTTGAATTAAGATGAGCTTCTCTTTCAATTCATGCGCCTCTTCAAATTTCATTTCTGCAGATAATGTATTCATTTTGGCAACTACCTCTTTTTCAATAATTGACACATTGCCCTTTAAGATCTCATTAATTTCACCAATATTATTATTATAATCATCCATTGATTGTAGTCCTTCACATGGTCCCTTACAACGATTGATATGATATTCAAGGCATACCTTGAATTTTCCTGTGGCGATATTTTCAGGCGAAAGATTTAGCCTACAGGTACGTATCTTATATACTTTTCTAACAATTTCAAGTAGAGCATTCACTGATTGCACTGATGTGTATGGCCCAAAATAGTTTGAACCATCTTTTACTATGTTACGTGTTTTATATACACGTGGGAAATATTCGTTTTTTATAACTATTGAAGGGTATGATTTGTCATCCTTCAACATTACGTTATAACGAGGTTTTAGTTCTTTAATGAGATTGTTTTCTAATAAGAATGTGTCTTCTTCGGTATTTACAACAATATATTTTATTTTATGTATGTTTCTTACAAGAACTCGAGTTTTAGGATGAGTGTGTTGTTTGTTAAAATAAGAGGCAACACGTTTTTTTAAATCTTTTGCTTTACCAACATAAATAACGCTTCCCTTTTTATCTAGAAACTGATAGCATCCTGGTAGTTGAGGAATTACAGCAAGCGTATTTTTAATGTCATCATTCATTTGCAATAATAAATAAGCGTAAGCAAAATGTCTAAAATTTAATAATAGAGATTATTTCAATATCTTCAGGAAACTGTTTACGCCCTCCTAAATCTCCTAGTTCAATTAGGAAATTTACATATATTTTTTTCACCTTTAGTTTTTTTACTAAGTTATAGGCTGCAGCCATGGTACCACCTGTTGCAAGAAGATCATCATGTAGTAAAACAATATCATTTTCATCTAAAGCATCTTCGTGGATTTGGATTGCATCTTCTCCATATTCTTTAGTATAGGTTTCTTCAATTACTCTATAGGGGAGTTTTCCCGGTTTACGAATGGGGACAAACCCAGCATTTAATTTTAGTGCGATGGCTGGGCCCATGAAAAAGCCCCTTGATTCTATGCCAACAACTTTGCTAATATCTCTATCTTTGTAAGTTTCAAAAAGTGTTTTTGACATCTCATTCAAATGCTCTGGTGATTGGAATAGGGTAGTGATATCTTTGAATTGTATTCCCGGAATTGGAAAATCGGGAATGTTTCTGACAGCTTTTGTAAGTGTTTCTATGCTCATCATACCATTTAGTTTATTGTTTTTAATTGTTCCACGTGGAACAATTGTCTATTATCTTCCTAGCAATACGAGCAGCACGGATATGTCGTTTGGTGAAACTCCTGGTATGCGTCCTGCTTGGGCAATTGTTTCCGGATTGATTTTAGTGAGTTTATGGCGAGCCTCGGTAGATAAAGACTGTATTTCGTTGTAATTAAATTTATCTTTAATAGAAATATCCTCGAGACGTGTGATTTTATCAGCCATTAGCTGCTCTCTTTTAATATACCCGTTATATTTAATTTTAATGTCAGCAGATTCAATAATTTCTTCTTTACGATCTGTTATATTTTCCAATAGTTCTTTTAGTGGTACTATTTCCTGGGACATTAATTTTAGATCTATGTGAGGGCGGGTAAGTAAATCAACAAGCTTAACCCCTTGTTTTAAAGGAGAAGTGTTTATCTTTTCTAAAAAAGGATTTATTCGACTAGCTTTAACAGAGAAGTTATTAACAAACTCTCTTATATCATTCACCTTGTCTCTTTTTTTAAGGAAATAGTTTAGTCTATCGGAGCTTGCTAAGCCAAGTCTATGGCCCATTTCAGTAAGTCTTTCGTCTGCATTGTCTTGGCGGAGCAGAATGCGATATTCAGCACGTGACGTAAACATCCTGTATGGTTCATCTACACCTTTTGTGATAAGGTCATCGATTAAAACACCAATGTATGCTTCATCTCTTCTTAATGTAAATGGTGATCCTCCATGACAATTGATGTGTGCATTTATCCCGGCAATTAAACCTTGCCCTGCTGCTTCTTCGTAACCTGTAGTTCCGTTTATTTGACCCGCGAAAAAGAGATTTTTTACGAGCTTAGTTTCTAATGTAGCATTTAATTGAGTAGGATCAAAAAAGTCATATTCAATAGCATAACCAGGACGAAAAATATGTACATTTCTAAATGCAGGAACTAATTTAAGTGCCTTTAATTGATTTTGTAAGGGTAGGGAAGATGAAAAACCGTTTAGATAGTACTCGTTTGTTTTCACACCTTCAGGCTCCAAAAACAACTGGTGATTGGTTTTATCAGAAAATGTAACAATTTTTGTTTCAATACTTGGGCAATAACGTGGACCAATACTTTGTATCTGTCCATTATATAGTGGAGAGTCGTGCAATCCCTCTTGTAATGCCTCATGCACCGCTTCATTTGTATATGATATCCAACAGCTGCGTTGTTCTAACGTTCTTTTTATAGTAGGCAAATATGAAAATTTATGAAAATCATCTTCGCCTTTTTGTTCTTCCATTTGTGAAAAATCAACTGATCTGGCATCGATTCTAACAGGTGTACCTGTTTTCATGCGATCGGTTTTGAAGCCAAAATCATTCAGTTGTTCGGATATACCATATGATGCAGGCTCACCAATTCTACCTCCACCTATCTGCACTTTACCTATATGAATTAAACCATTAAGGAATGTCCCATTGGTTAATATAACTGACTTAGCCTTAAATTCAACACCCATAAGGGTTTTAACGCCAGTAATAGTTGACTTGTCGAATATAAGCTCGTTAACCATGTCCTGCCACATAACAAGGTTAGGTGTATTTTCAATTATATCACGCCATTTCTCTATAAACTTTACACGATCGCTTTGAACACGAGGGCTCCACATGGCAGGACCCTTTGATCGGTTAAGCATGCGAAACTGTATGGCTGTTTTGTCACTAACAATCCCCATCTGGCCTCCTAAAGCATCAATTTCGCGTACAATCTGTCCCTTGGCTATCCCTCCAACAGCAGGATTGCAACTCATCTGGGCAATCTTATCCATATCCATTGTTATTAGCAATGTGTTTGAGCCTAAGTTGGCTGCAGCTGTTGCTGCTTCGCATCCAGCGTGTCCTGCTCCAACTACTATTATGTCGTAATTAAAGTTCATCAAATCTTTTATGCAATATTGTTATTTACAAAGATACTAAAAAAAGAAAATGTTACATTTATGTAGGATGTTAATTACAGATAAGAACTAGGGAATATGCTTATAATCAGAGAGATATCAAGAGTTGTTGATTGGTGATTGACGTATATTAATATAAAATTTTAAAATGAAAATTAATAGCTTAGAATCTCTTTTGTGAATTATCTATTGTAAAGTTTTAGTATTTCCAGAGCTAAATCTTCTGCTTCTCTCATGTTTTGCTTGTCTGCTCCTGAGTTGTCGTTTAGCCCACACAAATGTAAAATGCCATGAATAACTACTCTATATAACTCTTCTTTATAATTTGTTCTATATTTTTGAGAATTAGATTTTACGGTGTCAACGCTTATAAAAATGTCTCCTGAAATTATATCTCCTACACTATAATCGAACGTGATGATATCTGTATAATAATCATGTTTTAGATACTGTCTGTTTATTTCTAGGATTTTTTCATCATTACAAAAAAAGTAGCCTATTTCTCCTACATTTTTACCATAACTATTGGCAATTGTCTTTATCCAATTCGAAGCTTTCCTTTTCTTTAATTCAGGCAACTTTATATTATCTGTTTGAAAAGAAATTGACATAGTTTTTATTTGTTATAATTATTATCCAAAAAACAAATATGCTACAAATATAGCTGCAATAACACCTGCTAAATCAGCAAGTAAGGCATATGAAACAGTGTAACGAGAGTTTTTAATGTTGACTGCTCCGTAATAGACGGCCACAATATAAAAGGTTGTATCTGTTGCACCCTGAAGTACACTTGATAATCTTCCGCCAAAGGAATCAGCTCCAAATGTTTGCATAGCATCAATCATCATTCCTCTAGCTCCACTACCACTTAATGGTTTCATGAGAGCTGTAGGTATACCATCAATCCATCGTGTGTCCATTCCGGTCAATTCAACTATGTTTTTAATTCCATCAATAAAGAAATCCATAGCTCCTGAAGCACGGAATACTCCTATGCCTACTAGTATTGCTATAAGATAAGGAATTATTGAAACAGCGGTCTTAAAACCGTCTTTTGCACCATCAATAAATGCTTCAAAAACATTTATTTTGCCTCGTATTGCCTTTATGATAAAAAGAACAATTATTGTGAACAGTATAATGTTGGCAGCCAGACTTGAAACTATGCTAACCTGCTCTTGGGGCATCGATTGAAAGATTATTACAGTTCCTGTTATTATACCCATCATTGCTAATAGAAAGCCTAGTATCTCTTTATTGAAAATATTTATACGTTGTTTCAGACAAACAGCAACTAATCCCACTAAAGTTGCAACAAATGTAGCAATCATGATTGGTATAAATACATCTGCCGGATTTGCTGCACCCATTTGTGCACGATAAACCATTATTGTGACGGGTATCAACGTGAGACCTGATGCATTTAGCACCAAAAACATTATCATTGGGTTAGATGCCTGGTCTTTCTTCGGGTTTATTTCTTGCAATTCTTGCATTGCTTTTAACCCAAATGGCGTTGCGGCATTATCTAGGCCAAGCATATTTGCTGATATATTCATCAATATTGACCCCGATGCAGGATGATTTTTTGGGATATCAGGAAAAATCTTAGAAAACAATGGCGTAACTGCTTTTGAGAATAGTTCAATCATTCCTCCTCTCTCTCCAATCTTCATTATACCGAGCCATAGTGAAAGCACACCAGTGAGTCCCAAAGATATCTCAAAGCCTGTTCTGGCTGTGTCGTAGGTTGAATTCATTATATCAGTAAATACCTGTACATCACCAAAAAAGACAAGCTTTATTAATGCAACTATGAAAGCTATAAGAAAAAATGCAATCCAAATATAATTTAGGATCATTGTTATACTATTACTACATTTGATTAGTTGACATACTAAATAAAATCAATCAAAGATACAATTTAATGAATATATGAGCAAGGGTAGATTTTATTTAGTAACTTTATAGTTTAACGTAATAATTGTGAATTGGAAAGATTTATTATATTATCAAAAAAGGATGCGTTATGCAACATCCATCCTGCTGATTCTTATAATATTAACGCTTATTTTGAATTCTTTTTTAAACCGAATAAACTCAACGCAAATAGTTTTAACCCAAAATGACTCCATAATTAATGAGTTTAAAGAATTCAGACATTCGTTGCAAGTAAGAGATGAATTTTCTTCACAAAGTGTAGAAGAGTATATTTCGGAAGTATATTATAAAAAAATAAATCAGACTAATAGTCAAAATGATACGATCCTAAAATCATACAATACAGAATATACAAGGTTAGAAAAACTATCTTTAGGTGAAACAATATCACTAAATGAAGTAGATACTACTCAATGGAAAAAGATTCCGGGAATTGGGAGTGCCTATTCTTCACGAATTGTTAAATATCAAGCTCTTTTAGGAGGCTATGTATGCAAAGAGCAGTTAATGGAGGTGTATGGCATTGACAATGAGCTGTATTCACAAATTTCACCATATATTGAAGCGGATAGCAATTACATTAAACTTAATGTAAATTATCTGGGATTCAGAGATTTACTAAGACATCCTTATCTTAATTATAAACAGGTGCAAGCAATCGTTGATCTTAGAGAAAAGAAGGGTAATATTGCACTGATTAATGAACTCGCAATGCTTGACGAGTTTACTTCAGATGATATAATACGACTTGAACCTTATCTTTTGTTTTTATAAAGTAATTAGCATTTAAATCATTATGAGCTTGGCTTTTGATAAGAGAAAGGCAAAGCTTGAAATTAATTTTGCTTATTTGGCTGAATTGCGTAACAGCTAATAACTACTTTAAGCTTTATTAAAAATACCTATTTAAAATATTAGAAACTGATGAGTAATATCCTCGTCCAAACATATTAAGATGAGCAAGAAGAAAATAGAGTTGATACAAATCAACTTGTTCATTGTAATACTCAGTTTTAGGTATAATTTCATGGTAGGTATTGTAAAATTCTATACCAAAACTACCAAAGAGTTTGCTCATTGAGATATCAACCATCGAATGACCTCTATAAACTGCCGGATCTATTAGATAAGGTGTTCCATTACTGGATATAAGATAATTACCTCCCCATAAATCTCCATGAATCAGTGAAGGCGTAACATCTTTAAAAAATTGGTTGAATATATCAATACTTTGTTGTTTAGTAGGAATCTCTTTTTCTGAAAGTAAACCAGCTCTTAGGGCCAACTGTAGCTGTGGAGATATTCGCTCATTCCAATAAAATTCTATCCAATTATAATGAATATGATTGCTTTGAGGTAAATTACCTATAAAATTATCAGAATTGAAACCAAAAGATTTTTGGTCTATTAAGTGTAATTCTGCTAGTTCAGACGCTAATCTTGCATAATCAGTGGAGTCAGGACGTTTATTATCTACATAATCCATTAGGATAAATGCCATTTCATTATGTGAGTTTACCAAATATACATGTGGGACTGAAATTGTTTTGGTTTGTTCAATTGCATCTAGGCTTTTTTGTTCTGCATGAAACATTTCAACTGCATCAGGAGCTTTGTTTATTTTAAGAAAAAATTTCTTGTTAGAAGTTTCTATAAGATAAGCAGAAGAGATTGATCCTCCTGTTATCGGCTTAGTAGAGTTTATTTTTTCTGACATTTCCTCAGAAATATATTCCTGAATACTCTTTATCATGGTTTTATAATATTTGTTTATTCTTATGAGGTTAATAGAATTATTCTAACTTATTTCTTTAAAATAGAGGCTATATTTTCTTTTAAAAGAGTAATTTTAACCTCAGCATCTGCTTGTTTTTTACGTTCATTTTCAACTATTTCAGGTTTAGCATTATGTACAAACTTTTCGTTACTAAGCTTTTTTATCACAGACTTCAGGAATCCTTCTGTGTAGATTAGTTCAGCTTCAAGTTTTTGTAGCTCAGTTTCAGCGTCTATGTTTTGTGACAATGGAATACTATATTCAGTGGTAGCGACAAGGAATCCTGCAGATTCGGACTGTTTTTTTGAAATCTGTTTAATTGAGGTCAGATTGCACATCTTCGAAATGACACTGTTAAACGAAACATTATGCTCTCCTATAAATTCTAGTTCCAATTCCTCCTTATTAGGTATATTTTTATCGAGTCGAATCGTACGAACCCCAGCAATTATATTCTTAGCACTTTCAAAATTTGAGAGTATAGTTTTATTATTAACTCCTGCACTTGGTTGAGGTGATATCATCAAACTGTCTCCTTCTTCTCTTTTGTATAGTGTTTGCCACAGCTCTTCAGTAATAAAAGGCATAAAAGGGTGTAGCAAGCGCAGTAAATCGTCAAAAAAGTGGAGAGTTGCATCATAGCTTATCTTGTCAATAGATTTTTTATAAGGTGGCTTCACAATCTCAAGATACCAAGAGGAAAACTCATCCCAGAATAGTTTGTAAAGCAGCATTAATGCTTCAGACAGTCTGTATTTTAAGAAAAGGTCATTTACCTCTATAATTGTTTCTGAAAGCTTGCTCTGAAACCATTCAACAGCTATTTTAGAATATTCGGGCTGTTTGATACCTTCATCAACGTTCCATCCTTTAACTAAACGGAAAGCATTCCATATTTTATTGTTAAAATTGCGCCCCTGCTCACACATAGATTCATCAAATGGTAAATCATTACCCGCAGGTGAGGTGAGTAGCATTCCCATCCTTACACCATCAGCTCCATATTTATCCATTAGTTCAATTGGGTCGGGTGAATTTCCAAGTGATTTTGACATCTTCCTTCCTAACTTATCACGTACAATTCCCGTAAAATAAACATTACGGAAACAAACCTCATTACGGTATTCGTAGCCCGACATAATCATACGAGCTACCCAGAAAAAAATTATCTCGGGTGCAGTAACAAGATCACTGGTAGGATAGTAGTAGTTAATATCCTTATTATTAGGCTCATTAATTCCGTTAAATACGGATATTGGCCATAGCCATGATGAAAACCAAGTGTCTAGAACATCCTCGTCTTGTTTTAAGTCATCAATGGAAATTTCATAATCCACTTGCTCTTTAGCCTTTTTTAAAGCTTCTTCTTTTGTCATTGCAACTACATAACCTCCTTTTGGAAGAAAATATGCGGGAATCTGATGTCCCCACCATAGTTGGCGACTAATACACCAATCTTTGATATTTTCCATCCAGTGGTTGTATGTATTTTTATATTTATCGGGAAAAAAACGTATTGAGTCGTTCTTTACAGCTTCAGCAGCAGGCTTAGCCATATCCTCCATCTTTAAAAACCATTGCATCGAAAGTTTCGGTTCAATAGCTTCATCTGTGCGTTCAGAAAAACCAACCTTATTAGTATAAGGCTCTATTTTTTCAACTAATCCTGCTTCTTCCAGATCTTTTACAATTTGCTCACGAACATCAAATCTGTCCATTCCAACATATCGGTCTCCGTTTTCATTAAGTGTTCCATCAGGATTAAAAATATCAATAGTTGGCAGGTTATATTTTTCACCCAAAATGTAGTCATTAGCATCATGAGCTGGAGTAACTTTTAGACATCCTGTACCAAATTCGATATCAACATAATCATCTTCAATTACGGGAACTGCTCTATTTACAAGAGGTATAATTACTTTTTTGTTTTTAAGATATGCATTTTTGGGGTCGTTTGTATGGATACACATAGCAGTATCACCCATGATTGTTTCAGGGCGGGTAGTAGCAACAACTGCATACCTGCCTTCAGGATCTCCCTCAATCATATATCTGAGATAGTATAATTTTCCGCTAACTTCCTTATGAATTACTTCTTCATCAGAAAGAGCAGTCAAAGCTTTAGGATCCCAGTTGACCATCCTTACTCCTCTGTAAATCAGGCCTTTTTCGTGTAAGTCGCAAAAAACTCTAAGTACACTTTCAGAACGAATATCATCCATAGTGAAAGCTACTCTATCCCAATCACACGAGGCTCCAAGCTTTTTTAATTGTTGTAGTATAATTCCTCCATGCTCTCGAGTCCAGCTCCATGCATGTTGCAGAAACTCATCTCTTGTAAGGTCACTTTTTTTTATTCCATCATCAGCTAGTTTATTAACAACTTTAGCCTCAGTGGCTATTGAAGCATGATCGGTACCCGGTACCCAGCAAGCATTCTTTCCTTGCATACGCGCACGTCTAACCAAAACGTCTTGGATCGTGTTGTTGAGCATATGTCCCATATGCAGAACACCAGTAACGTTTGGTGGTGGTATGACTATAGTAAATGGTTCGCGCTCATCTGGTTCTGAATGAAACAGGTTGTTGTCCATCCAGTATTTATACCATTTTTCTTCTACTTCTGCAGGATTATATTTGCTTGCAATTTTCATATGACAAAGACTATTTTTAACTGAGAATAACCTACTTCCTCCTTATTTATTAACGAACTGCAAAATTACAAAAAATATTTGTTATAACAGATTTCGTGCTGTGCCTTATTAAGTTTAGGAAGTAATCTCAGTTAAAAATAGTCTTTATAGGTTATAAATTTACAAGTCTATAAACTCCAACCTGCTCTGTATTCATAATGCAGAAACTCATCGGCTTCCGGCATATTTGTAAACGAGAATTTTTCAGGATCAAAAATCAAGCTCTGTAAATTCAATTGTTGTCTTAATTCAGGCCTTAGTGCAATATTACCTAAAAGTACGGTTTCAGTTAATGGGCCTGCCCAATCGAAATTGGAAGCTGCCGGGTTACCACCTTTACAGGCAATAATCCATTCCTGACGGTGCCCTGGAGAAGACTCAATATATGGTTCTGGTCTAGTATAAGAATCGTCAAGTGATTGAGGCAGTATACTGTCATCTAAAATCATTCCCTTGCTACCAATGTATAGTGTACCATTTGAACCGATCTGTACATTAGGTCCTATCTCGGGTAAACGTGGTGGGCGTATTCCTCCGTCGTACCAAGTGAGACGTAAAGGTGGCATATTTTCACGAGCCGGGAAGTCGTATGTAACTATAGATCCTAAAGGGAAAGTTTCATCATTAGCTGATGTAGACGTACCCTGAACGCTAGAAGGATATTTTAAATTGAGTATTCTGAAAATTGGGTCAAATGAATGACAACCCATATCTCCAAGTGCTCCAGTGCCATAGTCTAACCACCCTCTCCAGCTAAAAGGATGATAAGCAGAGTGATAAGGACGAAAAGGAGCAGGTCCTAAAAACAAATCCCAGTCAAGAGTATCTGGTACAGGTAGTATTTCTTCAGGACGGTTTATTCCTTGTGCCCAAATTGGGCGGTTTGTCCAAGCATGAACTTCATGAATTGGTCCAATTACCCCGTCATGAATAATCTCTTGTAATCTTCTCGGCGCTTCACCGGCTTGTCTCTGATTTCCCATTTGTGTCGCAACATTATATTTACGAGCAGCTTCAGCCAACATTCTAGCTTCGTAAACAGTATGAGTTAAAGGCTTTTCAGTATAAGTGTGCTTGCCTCTTCTTATTGCTTCCATGCTAATCATAGCGTGAGTGTGATCAGGAGTTGCAACTATAACTGCATCAATATCAGTTTGTTTATCTAACATTACACGATAGTCTTTGTATCTCTGTGCTGTTGGATAGGTGTCAAAAACCTTAGTGACTGTCTCGCTCCAATCGATGTCGCAAAGTGCTACAATATTTTCCATTGTGGCTACGTCTTGCAAAACATTACGTCCCATTCCTCCAATTCCAATACCGGCAACATTAAGAGTATCACTAGGAGCTTGATAACCTAATCCTGAAACTGCACGAGATGGGACTATTGTCAATCCGCCTAATGCTAAAGCAGAAGTTCCAATAAAAGTTCTTCTGTTAATTTTTCTTGAGCTTTGTGTTTTCATATTTTTATAATTTTTTTGGTGGTACTATTTGCAATTCAACTATTTATCACAATATAAACAAAGATAGTTAAATTTACGTCTATTCCACAAAAAAATGTTTTAATTTGTAAAATATTGCTATTATTCTTTATATAGTAGGTATGGTCTTCGTTGGTTTTTAAAATTCTCTACATCATCGCTCCATTTAGCTTTAATCTCATTGGCTGATTTGCCAGCAATTATATCCTTGCGGATATAATCAACTCCAACAAGATTTTCGAAAAAGGGTGAGAAAAATCTATTACCAATATTAAGGTTATTATATGCATCTATAATGTATGACAGATTGAATCCTTTCTCTATAATTACATCATTTAGAAGGTCACGAAGATCAACTCCATAGCATAGTTTACCCAGTAGCGGAGGATTCTGTGCTCCCGGCATACTCTTAGGAGTGAATGAGAAATCAGAATCCTTATAATCAGGATGTCCATACACTTCGAAAGGAAATGAAGTTCCACGACCGAGACTCATTACAGTGCCCTCAAAAAGACAAGTTGAGGGATAAAGATAAATTGAGTGGATATTTGGTAAATTAGGTGATGGAGAAATAGGCAATTCGTACAAAGTTTGGTGAGTATAATTATCCATTGGAACAACAGTAATATTGCATTGACGACCTCCGGGAAGCCATTTTTCACCATTAATCATAATCGCTAATTCCCCTAGAGTCATACCGTGAACTATGGGTGTTGGCAACCAGCCAACGCCCGACTTATATTTCATGTCAAGAATGGGGCCGTCTACATACATTCCGTTGGGATTAGGTCTGTCGAGCACAATCATTATCTTATTATGCTCTGAACAAGCCTCCATTAGTTGCGTCATATTTATATAGTATGTATAAAATCGAAGTCCCACATCCTGTATATCAAAAAGTAGTATATCAAACTCCTTCATTTTATCGGTAGAAGGTTTACCGTTACCACTTCCGTAAAGAGACCAAATAGAAATTCCGGTTTTTTCATCGATTGAGTTTGAAATATGTTCGCCCGCATCTGCTGTACCGCGAAAGCCATGTTCAGGAGAAAAAATACCTACTACATTAAAATCATTTCGAATTAGCATATCAACCAGATGTTCGTCGTTAACCATACTTGTTTGGTTGCTCATTACAGCTACTCGTTTGCCTGTAAGTAATGGAAAATATAAATCTGTACGCTCAGCACCTGTTATTACACCGTTTTCCTTATTAATACTCACATTCAAGATAGACTCATCTTGAATGTGACTTTGTTTCTGTTCTTTGTCTTGAGAACATGATATAATGGGTGAAATAATTAATGATAATGAAATCAAGAGTAATCGCATACAGATTTTTTTCATTATTATTCAGTTATTATTGTTCTGTTGTATTTTTGTTGTTCGTGTAACATATTAAACTCCTCTTCGAGATCCAACAGCTCTTTTTTAATATCAGTGAGTCTTTCAAGTACTTCAATTCTTTTAGTTTCATCATCTTTTTTTGTTTTGAGTAACTTGCGCGCACCTTCCAATGTCATACCTTTCTCTTTAACAAGATGAAACACTACCTCAACCTGCTGAATATCTTCACGAGTAAACTGACGAGTTCCTCCCACAGTTTTCTTAGGATTGATATTTTCAAATTCTTTCTCCCAGAAACGTAATAAAGAGACATTTACTGCGAAATGGTTAGCCACTTCTTGAATTGAGTAGTAAAGTCGCTTATCGTTAAACTGTATTGGTTTTTTCCTTTTGCCCATGGTTTTAAAATTCAGTTATGAAATTTAATGACTTGTATTTTAATTTCCAATATATGTTATTTCAATGACATTAATTATTTGTGAACAATCAAAAATACTGTTTTATAAAAGAATCAACAAATATTTCTTTTTTCCTAAAACTAAAATCGATCAATCTAGTTTTAGTTCTTTTCTTTGTCTTGTTTTTTTGCAATATATATAATAGAACTCGCTTGCCTAATGTCTGACAATGATCGTAAGTAACCTATACTACCAGTTATAATTGCTTTTGTATATTGAGCAAATTTACCCCTACCCTTGTATTTTTCACTCAACATGGAGATATAAAAAGCATCTAATGGCATGGATTTTTGCTTTATAATTATAAACTGATGTTTGTTTAGAAGTCTTTCAACAGTAGTTGTAGTAAAATGCCAAAGATGGCGTGGAACATCGTATGCAGCCCAAAACTCTTTGTATTTTTTAGCATCATAAGATTCATGGTTTGGTAGAGCTAATATTAACACACCATTGGGCACAAGAATATTATTAATTCTTTCAATAACCTTATTTAAATTTTGCATATGTTCAAGCACATGCCAAAGTGTGATAACGTCAAACGATTCATTTTCAATATCCCATAAATAGCCATCGCTTTTTACACTCAATTCAAAATTGTTAATTGCATATTCTCTTGCTTTTATATCTTTCTCTATACCAAAAACAGTATAATCTTGTTTTTTTGCTGCATCAAGAAAGTAACCTGTACCACAGCCTACATCAAGTAGATGTAGTGATTGATTAGGCTTATTTACATGAGAAAACCTTGATTTTATTACTGCTTCTGAGACTAAATTCACCTTTTTCTTTAACATACGTTTTCTGAAAAAATGGTACATTTGATTTGTCAATCCTTTTTTTGAGTCGGAATGAGAGATGTAATTGGTTGAGTCATAATACTTTTCGATTATATCATCAGTAGGAAAATTATTGGTAAAACGAAAATTGCAATTCAGGCAGTAGAAGATAGAAAAACTTTCCTTAGTTGAGAAATGATCAACTAAGGAAAATACTTTTGCAGTTGTTGAGCTACCACATATGGGGCAGTTTTTTATGTTGATGAGAGACATAAATGAAGGTAATTTATAATTACAGTAAAGATAAAAATTATTTTGATGCGACAAATTAATATATTCAGCCATATTTCTGAGTAGAACTGTTGGATACAATTTAGTATCTGCTAGTAATTTTAACAATGTATCCAATGACTTCAACATTAGATCTGTATTCTTTACCTTTTGACTCACTTACTTGGGGATAAGAAGTTTTTACTGTATTTTTGTACCTTATTTTAGAATAATATTCTTTAATCCTAAAGCTTTATTTAGTAATATTGATAGTTTATTATGACCTCCAAAGAGATTAGACAATCGTTTAAAGATTTTTTTCAGTCAAAAGAGCACCGTATAGTACCTTCTGCACCAATGGTTATTAAGGATGACCCCACGTTGATGTTTACCAACGCTGGAATGAACCAATTTAAGGATATTATTTTGGGTAATGCACCCATTAAATATCCACGAGTTGCTGATTCTCAGAAGTGTTTGAGGGTAAGTGGCAAACATAACGATCTTGAGGAGGTCGGACATGATACATATCACCACACCATGTTTGAGATGTTAGGCAACTGGTCGTTTGGTGATTATTTTAAGAAAGAAGCTGTTGCATGGGCGTGGGAGTATCTTACAGAGGTTTTAAAGCTTGATAAAGATAGGTTTTATGCTACTGTTTTTGAAGGAGCTGCAGATGAGAATCTGGAACGAGATGATGAGGCTGCATCTTATTGGGAAAATTATCTACCTAAGGATCGTATAATTAATGGAAATAAAGATGATAACTTTTGGGAGATGGGTGATACTGGTCCATGCGGTCCATGTTCAGAAATTCATATTGATATAAGGCCCGATTCCGATAGAGCAAAAATTGATGGTGTGACTCTTGTTAATAAGGATCATCCTCAGGTCGTAGAAATATGGAATCTTGTATTTATGCAGTATAACCGTAAGGCTGATGGTTCACTGGAACCACTACCTGCTAAGGTCATTGATACAGGCATGGGTTTTGAAAGACTTTGCATGGCAGTACAAGGGAAAGTTTCTAACTATGATACAGATCTTTTTCAACCATTAATTACAAAAATTGGAGAAATCAGTAATAAAAAATATGGTATCGATGAGAAAGTTGATATTGCTATGCGCGTTATTGCTGATCATGTAAGGACAATAACATTTTCTATAACTGACGGTCAGCTCCCATCTAATGCTAAGGCGGGATACGTAATTCGTCGTATTTTGCGACGTGCTGTACGTTATGGTTATACTTTTCTAAATATGCATGAATCGTTTATTTATCGACTTATTCCTACTCTTATCGATGTAATGGGTGATGCATATCCTGAACTTGAGTCACAACAAGGACTTATTGAGACAGTGATGAAAGAGGAAGAAGAGTCGTTCCTACGTACTCTTGAAACAGGTATTAAACTGTTGGAAAGAAATCTTCCTGAAAATGAAAATGGGATACTAAGTGGGGAAGTGGCTTTTAAACTTTATGATACTTTTGGATTTCCACTTGACCTTACAGAGCTTATTTTGCGTGAACATGGGATGACTGCTGATGTAAAAGGATTTGATATCGAGATGCAGAAACAAAAAAACAGGGCTAGAAATGCAGCAGCTGTGGAAACAGGCGACTGGACAATAGTTTATGAGGGAGAACCAGAATTTGTAGGTTATGATGAAATAGAAAGTAAAACAAAAATACTTCGTTATCGTGCTGTAAAACAGAAGAAATCTGAGTTTTATCAAATCGTTCTTTCAAGTTCTCCATTTTATGCTGAAATGGGAGGGCAGGTTGGGGATAGTGGTTTTCTAATTTCTGAGTCTGGTGATAGTATTGAGGTTTTTGATACAAAACGTGAGAATAATTTGGCAATACATCTTTCCAAAAATCTTCCCCAGGAGTTAGAGAGTATCTTTACAGCAAAGATTAATATAGAAAAAAGAACGGCAACAGAATGTAATCACTCTGCTACTCACCTTATGCATGAAGCGTTAAGGGAAGTACTGGGGATGCATGTTGAACAAAAAGGATCGTATGTATCACCTGAAATATTAAGGTTCGATTTTTCACATTTTCAGAAGATGACTCCTGAGGAGATTCGTGAAGTAGAGGTGAAGGTTACAGAGAAGATTAGGAGAAACTTGCCTATAGAAGAACATCGCCATGTTCCTATTGAAGATGCTAAAGCTCAAGGTGCTATGGCTCTATTTGGAGAGAAGTATGGTGATGATGTGCGTACTGTTCGATTTGGTTCCTCAATAGAGCTTTGTGGGGGTACTCATATTTCATCTACAGGTCGTATAGGTACGTTCCGCATAGTGAGTGAGGGTGCAATTTCTGCTGGTATACGTCGTGTTGAGGCTGTTACCGCGAAAGCCTGCGAAGATTGGCTTTATGCAAAAGAGGATATTATTCTGGAAATTAAAAATATGCTTAATAATGTTCCGGACATAAAGCAGGGCATAAATCGTCTGATTTCTGACAATGAAGATATGAATAGAGAACTTCAGAGCTATGTGAAGGAGAAAACTGAGAGGATTAAAAAGAGTGTCATAGAAAGAAAGACTGTAATAAATGGTGTTGATACTTTTAAGTTAATTCTTCCCATTGGATCTCCTGAAGTAGTAAAAGATATTGCATTTAAGATCAAAGATCTGTTCCCCGAAAAGATGCTATTTGTTGGCGCTACTACTTTAAATGATAAACCCAATCTTACAGTAATGATTAGCGATGATTTAGTTGCTGAAGGTATGCATGCAGGAAATATTGTTCGTGAAGCAGCTAAACTTATTCAAGGTGGAGGAGGAGGTCAGCCTCACTTCGCTACAGCAGGTGGTAAAGATGCTGATGGATTAAATGCAGCTGTTGATTTTATAATTAATAAATTATAGATAAGCTTTAATATATTTTTATTGTTAAACAGGCTCTTTATAACATTGGTAACAATGACATACATACAAATTTCAGAGCCTAATAAGTTTAATCAGTCGCGTCCATTTATCATTAAACTGATTTCTGAACTTATTAACTTTTAGATCTCGATGCGCTGTATTCCACCATTTGCGCCAATACAGAGCAAAGTAGAATGTAATCGGCATAACAAAGAAATAAATAAGTGTAAGAAGCCAATCTTTGGTTGTTAGACCAATAATTAGAGATTGTATTAGATCAAATATTGGCACAAATATTAAACCTGACGCATATCTTACAGAGGGCACGAATTGCTTATCTTTAAACAAGCATAGCATTTTTTTATTGATAAGTAGTGGAATAATACCATTAAGAAACCCAAAAATCATAATAGGAGCAGTGAGTATTAGTCCCACA
Organism: uncultured Proteiniphilum sp.; assembly: GCA_964622945.1. Taxonomy (GTDB): domain Bacteria; phylum Bacteroidota; class Bacteroidia; order Bacteroidales; family Dysgonomonadaceae; genus Proteiniphilum. Next base: position 11,479 of record CAZURM010000008.1, on the reverse strand, counting down.
AAACGAGTAATTATATTATATTTACTAGAAGGTTTAAATAATCTGTCTTTTGTATTTAATTGATGCTCATTAAGTATTTTATTAGCCTCACGGAATTTATCCATTTTGTCATTAAACACTTTATTGTTGTTTTCATACAAATCGTCAAGGACTCTCACTATATGAAGTGCTGATTGCATGAAATCATCTTTTCTATGGGCAAATTCTTCTTTTGCTATGCGATCACCATTCCAGTCAATAGCACAGATATATTCATCATAGAATTTATCGTTCCATATGTTTACCACTATTGACTTCAAACTATTTTCAAGTTCCTGACGGAGTTGGTTTGTTGCAAGACTTGGGTTTTTTTCATAAACCTCTTTGTATTGGGATACTTCAATGGGAGTACCAAATATAACATAAGCATCAGAGAGAAATCCAAATATATCACGGTAGTAAATTGACACAGGGACAATCTGACTGTTTAGTTGAAAGTCTAAAGATGCTTCTGTTGGTAAAACAATACGAGGGACAGCTTTTTGAATAGGTAACAACGACTGCTTAGGATTATGCTTTCCTTCTGGAAATAAAGCTATTGGGTTCCCTTTTTTCAATATTTGAGCAGCACTATTAAATATCTCTTTATTCTTATCAAGATTATCTTTTCCATCACGTATTCTAAATACAGGAATAATACGCATTCCTCGTAGAATCCATGCTGCAAATTTCTGTTTGAATATATCTGCACGAGCAAGAAAAACCACCTGTTTTCGGTGATAACTTGCATAAACAAGCATTAGAGCATCTAGAAGTGCATTTCTATGGTTAGGAGCAAATATGACCGCTTTGTTTTTAGAAACATTATTCTCTCGGCCTACAAAAACCAGTTTCCTGAAATTTAGCCTCAATACTGTTTTAACAGGTATCTTTGCTAGAAAGTAGCGAAAGTCGTAATTATATAGCATAGTTTAATTAATGGAATAGCCTTAAAATCAATTAAATACTCTATGTTGAAAAATTTATATTATTAATTAGATGTAACAACAGCTTTAACAGGTTTTCTTCTCCAATAAAATGCTAAAATAAGCCCTGTAATAATATGCCATATACCCCACCAAGCGGCCACCATTGCCATTCCGCCTAACTGTAGTTCAGATGGAAATACCCTTGGATTGAATATTAAAGCGAGTCCCAATCCTGAGTTTTGTATTCCTGTTTCTATTGATATTGTTCTGCAATTAGTTTCATTAACTTTAAATATTTTAGGTAGGGTATATCCTCCTAAAAAAGCTAACCCATTATGTAACAGAACTAGAATAAATATTAGATGAATATAATTTAAAAATATTCTGAAGTTACCTGCAAGCGCCGCAACAATAAAACCTATAAAGAAGATTACAGATATAGCCTGTATAGGTCTATCCATTTTTCTGGAAAATTTAGGGAATTTTATTCCGACAAACATCCCTAATATAACAGGAATTCCAAGAATCAGGAATACTGTACGAAACATTTCTATAGGGTCAATTGATATAGGAACCAATAGTGGTGAATGTTTTGCATAAAGTCCTCCCCAGAAAGCAAAATTAAGAGGAGTCATAAAAAGGCTTAATACTGTTGTTATAGTAGTTAGACTGACTGATAAAGTTATATTTGCTTTAGAAATAGAAGATATAAGATTTGAAACATTTCCACCGGGACATGCAGCAACGAGTATCATGCCCATAGCTACAGGAGTAGATGGACGTGTAATTAGTATTAATAAATAAGTTAAAGCTGGTAAAAGTACATATTGTGAAATAATACCCATGAATACAGATGTTGGTTGCATTATTACCTCTTTGAAGTGTTGAGGCCTGATGCTAAGAGCAACACCAAACATTATAAAAGCAATAGCCAGGTTCATAATATTAACACTATCCTGATTGAAGTTCAACTGAACCTGATTAAGTTGTTCCATGTCTCCGAAAATGGAAAAAAAAGAGCTAAATTCCATCTGACCTACTGATTTTTAAGCTGCAAAGTTAGTGAAATTAATTACTTGTGAGCATATATTTTATCTTAATCAATCTGATGGGTTTAGATAATTACTTTTATTTCAGATAAAGTCTTTAATTTTTATGCGAACAAAAATTATTATATTTGTATATCTATTTAATATAAAGTAAAATAATTTCTTATGCGTACTCCTCTTGCAGAACGGCTCAGACCACAAAACTTAGATGAGTTTATAGGTCAAGAGCATTTGGTTGGCAGGGAGGCAGTATTGCGCCGTATGATTGAATCGGGGAGAATACCCTCTATTATTTTCTGGGGACCTCCGGGAGTTGGAAAAACTACGCTTGCAAATATCATTGCAAACACAATTAAAGCTCCTTTTTACAAGCTAAGTGCAATTAACTCTGGAGTAAAGGATGTTAGGGAAGTTATACAAAAAGCCAAAGACACTCGCTTCTTTGATTCTAATGGGCCAATTCTTTTTATAGATGAGATTCACCGTTTTAGCAAATCACAGCAAGATTCACTTCTAAATGCTGTTGAAACAGGTACGATAACTCTAATAGGAGCTACAACAGAGAACCCATCATTCGAGGTAATAAGACCTCTTCTATCACGATGTCAAGTATATGTTCTAAAGCCCATGAATAGGGAAAACTTAGAGCTATTATTGAAGAGAGCACTCTCTGATGATCTAATATTTAAAGAAAGGAATATTGAAGTTAAAGAAACTGATGCTCTTTTTCTATTTTCGGGTGGTGATGCACGGAAGCTGTTAAATATTTTGGAGCTTGTAGTTAATTCTGATAGTGAAAGGATTGTTATTACAGATTGTATAGTAACTGAGCGTTTACAAGAGAATCTAGCAGCTTATGATAAAGGTGGGGAGATGCATTATGATATAATTTCTGCCTTCATCAAATCAATCAGAGGTAGTGATCCTGATGCCGCAATATACTGGTTGGCACGAATGGTAGTTGGTGGTGAAGATCCAAAATTTATTGCAAGACGATTAGTTATATCTGCTGCAGAGGACATAGGATTAGCAAATCCGAATGCATTACTTCTTGCTAATGCATGTTTTGAAACTTTGCAGAAAATTGGATGGCCTGAAGGTCGTATTGTATTGGCTGAAACAGCAATTTATCTTGCTACTTCTCCTAAAAGTAACTCAGCGTACCTGGCTATCGATAAGGCAATAGCTAAAGTTGAGCAGACTGGTAACCTACCAGTACCTTTACATCTTCGTAATGCTGCAACAACACTTATGAAGGAGTTGGATTACGGGAAAGGGTATAAATACTCACACGATTATGAAAATAATTTTGAGAAACAAGAATATCTTCCAAAAGATATAAAAGATATGGTCTTTTGGGAAGCTCAGTCAACTCTTTCTGAGAAGAAAATGAGTGATTTGATGAAAAAGTTATGGGGAGAAAAAAAATAGACTAAGTGGCAATAATTATTTAATAAGTAATAAAATATTAATATTAAATTTACGCACTAATACCAACTCATTCCTCTGTCGTAAGGTGAGCTTCTCTGTTCGTATTTCAGATCCTGTAACATTGAAGAATTTGCTCTTATAGTAAAGTTGTAGGACTTGTAAGGACCTATAGGTATGAAACTTGCCGACATACTCCAGCAATGTAGGTTACGAGTAATTGTACAATTAATATTAGTGAATTTCTTTAAGTCAAAATTATAATCAGTATTAAATGTGAAGTTCCAGTTTTTAGTTGGTTGTAATGAACCACTCAACCCAAAATTATGGGTGAGAGCTCCTTTATATTCCATTCTATCAATATCAAATTCTCCATAACCATATCGTAAGGAGTAGTTGAAGGATAAATTCCAGTTTACAGAATTTTTTAGATATCCGTCATTATCAAACTCACCCATTGAGCTGTCTGTATTGTCAAATAGGTTAGCTCTGCCAGGTGTTTCATATGGATTTTCGCCTATAGTTCCATCATCAGGCAGCTGATTTTCAAGATTTACATCCTGTTCATTTCTTCTAGAATCACCTCTATTGAATAAATTACTAAATGTGCTCTGATTGAGAGAGTATGAAAAGGAAGTCCCTGTACTTCTCAGCCTTCCAAATCCTTTTCCAGATAAAACCCTTAATTTATCAACTCTGTAAGGATTGTCGTTATTGTCAAGTTCATACATATATGGATCCCATACCATATTCAGACTTAATGTATAAGATTTAGAAAGTTTTAAACGGATGTTTGTATTGATATCACTCCACTTTATGGAGTCAGCCATCATATTATAATTAAAGTTTATACCTAAGTCATCTATCAAACTCACCTTTTTTACATCGGTTGAGTCATTATCTGGCCTGATTTTCATTTCAAGATTATTTTTAAAATCAAAACCAATACTACCACTACGGCCTCCTGATGAAGTTCCGAACATCATTTTAGAGTAAGGAGAATATGTATACTCAACATCTTCACCATATTCGTTTTTATAGTTGTATGTTTCATAAAATCCAAATTTTGGATCACCAAAGTCAGGTCTGTAATTCAAACTAATACTTGGAGAAAATACATGCCTGATTGCCTGAATTTTATTTCCAAATATTCTCCAAGGAGTATACATTCCATAGAGTTTAGTTTGTGCGCTAAGTGATGTGGTGTAGTCATAAACACGGTTAAATCCATGTATTGTGTCAACATCAACATGTCTTTTAGCAACAGGATCCCAGGCTTGTTTGTATTCACTGGAGTACCATCTTTCAGTGTAATTAAACGATGGTGAGACCTGAATAAAATCAAATAGTGTAAAAGTAGCACTAATTGGAATATTATGACGCATACCATTGCTCCAGTCACGCACTAAGTTGGATTTTAAAAATCTGTCTTCTTTTGTTGTGATAGAATTTCGAAATTCACCAGAGTAACTCATTGAAATTTTTTCGTACCACTTCTCATCACCCACAGCATTCTTTTTTTTAAAAGGGTAAATGCGACTCATATTTACTGAGACGTTTGGCAGTGTTGCAGCTATAGTTGAATCTCGTGAAACTTGGTTAATATTCATTGTGGCAGAAAGGCTCCAGGGTGAGTCTGGGAAACGTTGTGTGATATTTACGCTTGAGCTTTTAGTGTTGTTTGAAGCTTCTCTAGAATAGAGACGACTTAAATCCCTATGGTTATTTCGACTGGTAGAGAAATTAACACTTGCTGAAAGGGTGCGATACATATTTGCTTTTGGATCTTGCGAGTGGGTCCAGTTTATACGAAGATCTTTGGCTACTGTGTATGCTTCCGGCACAACTTCCTTAAGTTCTTTTTCACCCGTTACAGTATTAAGATAATAAACATTGACATTACCAGAGTATTTATATCTTTTACGATAGTTAGAACGAGCTCCCAGGCCCCATGATCCTTTTGTGTATATTTCCCCTGTAATAGACATGTCAACATAATCATTAATTGCTAAATAATAACCTCCATTCTGCAGATAGAATCCTCTTGTCATTTCATCCCCATAACTTGGCATAATAATTCCTGATGAATAGGTTGAGGTAAATGGGAAATATGCAAATGGTAAAACAATCGGGAACAATGGCACATCAGCTACTACCAACCATGCTGGACCAGTTACTACATCCTTTTCTGGTCGTACTTTTGCTTTTGACAAGTTCAGATAAAAGTGTGGATGATCATGTCTGTCGCAGGTTGTATATTTAGCATTTCTCATATAAAATGAGTTGTCTTCATTCATTTTTGCTTCATCTGCAACAATATGTCCTTCACCTTGTTGTGTGATAACATTATGAATGAAAGCTTTTCTTGTTTCAAAATTATATCGTACACCTTTCATCTCATATTCTACTCCTCTCTCAGTAAAAACAGGTAGACCAAATTCTATGCCTAATGAATCCACTCCAAACGTAGAAGATATGACACTACTATCCAAGTCCATGGTAATCATTTCTCCAGAAATTCCCATCTCTCCATATTTAATATCAGCCTGGCCATAAAGATAACCCATATTATCGCCTGTAAATATCATTGAGTCTTGGGCAGTATAATAAACGGGAGTTTCAAGTATCTGTTTACCTGTGGTGACAACAGAGTCTTCATCTAAACTTATTGAATCTTGCTCAGAAGATAGTGGATTTAATAAACTATCAGAAGGTGATGGAGGTGGAATACTATCAGGAGTCATTTCTAACACTTCTTCTAATGTTTGTACACTATCTATATCAGAAACCAAATCATGTATAGATGTTTCAACTATTAAGGAGTCAATAGTAATAGTATTAGGTGTTTGAGCAATAGATTCAGATAAAACTTCGGGTATAATAATAGTGGTAATGCCTGTCTCTTTAATTGAAGAGCATTGATAAAAAACAGTCAAAACTAAGAATATAAATAATAGACGGAAAAGTTGTCTCACTTAAATACCACTTATTAATGAATTAACTAGCAGCAAAAATAGTAAAAAGAAACTTAAGTCAGGGATTTTAGAGCCTTTTTAAAAATGCTGAAGTTATTAGATATTAAAAATGACTTTTTCTCTCTTTGACTGAATTCTAAAAGATTAGTAGGTATATCTACCTTTGAGTTAATACATTTTTCAACAGTCTCAATAAATTTTGCTGGATGTGCAGTAGCAAGAAAAATACCAGTTTCTTCATTTTTTTTACCCTCTTTTAGGGCAAGATAAGCACAAGCACTGTGAGGATCAAGTATATAGCCAGACTCATTGTATACTTTGCTCATTGTATACTCAATTTGCTTATCATTGTAGCTGAAACCATTAATATCCTGACTAATAGCGTCATGTGATCCTTTATATAAATTAATAATCCTTTCAAAGTTACTAGGATTGCCAACGTCCATAGCATTTGCTATGGTTTGAACTGAAGGTTTTGGACTGTACTCTCCTGTGTTCAAGTATTTAAAAAACACATCATTGCGATTGTTTGCAGCTAAAAATCTTTTAACGGGAAGCCCCATATGTTTTGCAAAGAGACCTGCAGTAAGGTTGCCAAGGTTGCCACTTGGTACCGAAAATATGAGTTCCTTATTATCGAGTTTTTCTGCAATTTGTGCGTATCCATAAAAATAATAAAAAGATTGTGGAAGGAATCTGGCAACATTTATTGAATTTGCAGATGTTAGATTAAATTGAATATTTAGTTCTTCATCCATAAATGCTGATTTTACCAATGCTTGGCAATCATCAAAAGTTCCATCTACTTCAAGTGCAACAATATTTTTTCCAAGTGTTGTAAACTGTGCTTCTTGCATTTCACTTACCTTACCTGAAGGGTATAGTACAAATACCTGAATACCATTAACTCCAAGGAAACCATTTGCTACAGCACTGCCAGTATCTCCAGATGTAGCAACTAATACTTTTACGTCATCCTGCTTATGCTCCTTTACAAAAAATGACAACATACGAGCCATAAATCGTGCTCCTACATCTTTAAATGCAAAAGTAGGTCCATGAAACAGTTCTAATACATAAATATCATCTTCGATTTGCTTAAGAGGAATATCGAAATTAAGAGTTTCATAAACTATGGAATTTAAATTATCTTTTTGTATATCATCTCCAAAAAAAGCATCTGCTACAACAGATGATATTTCAGACAAGCTTTTATTAACAATATCTTTAAGGAAATCTTCAGAGAGATGAGGGATATGAGCAGGCATATAAAGACCTCTGTCAGAGGCTAAGCCATTTACTACTGCTTCTTGTAAACTGACTTTTAATTCTTTATTATTTGTACTGTAGTATAACATATAATTCAATAATATGTGATCAGAATTTCATATTAAATAATGTTTTTATAAACTGATCTTCATTAAGTAAACCATAACCTCCATTTTTAGCAGTAAATTCATCATAAGATTGTACCTTGTCTGGTTGAATATCTCTATTCCATATAGTGAATGGAACAGCATCTCTAGTATGAGTTCTAATTGCACATGGTGTCGGATGATCAGGGAGAATTGCAATTGTTACAGGCTCTTCCCAGTTCTTAATTTCTTTGTAAATAGGTTTTACTATGCGCGAATCCAGATATTCTATAGTTTTTACTTTTAAAGCAACATCTCCTTCATGGCCAGCCTCATCACTAGCCTCAATATGAAGATAAACAAAGTCTTTTTCCTTTAAGGCATTAATTGCAGCTAAAGCTTTTCCTTCGTAATTAGTGTCATATAAACCCGTTGCACCTTCTACCATTATTACTTCTAGGCCCGCATATACACCAATTCCACGAATTAGATCCACTGCCGAGATAACAGCACCACTTTTAATTGGATACATATCAGAAAATCGCTGCATTTGAGGACGATATCCTGGCGACCATGGCCATATACTGTTGGCAGGATCTTTTCCCTCAGCTACTCTTTTTTTATTAATAGGGTGATCAGACAGTAGTTCTTGTGAAGCATTAATTAGATTATTTAATGCTTCTGCAGTAGCCTTTGCCTCATTATTTTTTGGTTTAATCATATATTGAAGGAAAGGCTTATTTGGAATATCATGTGGCGGAGTACATAGAATATTCTTATTTCCCCCTTTAATTTTAAGAAGATGTCTGTAAGAAACACCTGTATAGAAGCTAAATCTACTATCTCCCAGTTTTTCGTTTAGGAAAAGTATTAATTTAGTTGCTTCTTCAGTTGAAATATGTCCAGCAGAATGATTTTTCATAATATCTCTTTCAAGACAGACAAGATTACATCTCATAGCAACTTCATCGGGTAAAACATCTACCCCCATACTAGCAGCTTCAAGTACTCCACGTCCTTCATAAACTGAAGGTATGTCATACCCTAATACAGAGAGATTTGCTATTTCACTTCCAGGAGAAAATCCATCAGGAATAGTGTTAAGTAAACCGCTTCTTCCCTTGCAAGCAAGCATATCTATATATGGTGTCTGTGCAGCCTGAAGAGGTGTTTTATTACCAAGCTTATCAATAGGCTCGTCTGACATTCCGTCTCCCAGAATTATTATATATTTCATATTTTGTGATTAAAATAATATGATATCAACTATCTCTGAAATATTTTTTTAATATTTTTTTATCTGATGTTTGCAATTGAAATGATATCTGAAAAAACACCGGCAGCTGTAACGCTTGCTCCAGCTCCATAACCTTTAATAACCATTGGATACTCATTATAGCGTTTGGTGGTAATCATGATAATATTATTACTACCTTCTAAATCATAAAAAGGGTGGCCATTTTCAACCTCACGTAGTCCCACTTCGCAAGCCCCATTATCGTAAGATGCCACGAAGCGTAATTTTTTACCCTGTTTTGCCAATTCTTTGCGACGCTTTTCAAAAGATTCATCCAATTCAGATACTGTATCCCAAAATTTTTCTAGAGTGCCGTTGAAATATTTCTGGGGCACAAATAATTTTTTTTCTACATCTGCCTGATTAATTTTTGCACCAGCCTCTCGGGAAAGTATTACAAGTTTACGGATAACATCAAGTCCGCTTAAATCAATTCTTGGGTCAGGCTCAGCAAACTGAGCATCAACTGCCATTCTTACAGCTTTGCTGAAAGGAATTTCTTCGCTAAATGTGTTAAAAATAAAATTAAGCGTACCTGAAAGAACTGCCTCTAGCTTCACTATTTTGTCTCCTGAATTTATCAGAGAATTCATTGTGTTAATTATAGGTAGACCAGCACCTACATTTGTTTCAAACAAAAATTTCACACCAGCATTACGTGAAGTTTCTTTCAAACAACTGTAATTTTCGTAGTCTGATGATGCAGCAATCTTATTTGCTGTGACCACGGAAATATTTCTTGACATAAGTTCTCTATAAAGTTCAGCTATTTCGGGGCTTGCAGTACAATCCACAAATACAGAATTAAAAATATTCATTTTAATAATCTCATTTCTAATGTATTCAGGAGAGCTTTTATCTCCTTTTTTTATTAAATTTTCGTAGTAGTTATCAAGAGAAATTCCTTCACGGCTGAATAGAGCTTTTTGTCCGTTTGCTATGCCAACAATATTTATTCTAAGTTTGTTTTGTTCTTTAAGTGTGGATTGTTGTAGTTTGATTTGTTCTAGAAGTTTGCCACCAACCGTGCCTATTCCTATTACAAAAAGGTTAAGTTCTTGATAAGGAGATAAAAAGAAAGAATCATGTACAACATTCAGCGATTTTCTAAGATCCGATCTTGATATAACACAAGATATATTTGTCTCTCCTGCTCCTTGAGCAAGAGCAATAACGCTTATGCCGTTTCTACCTAGAGCACCGAAGAATTTACCTGCTATACCTGGAACATGTTTCATGTTTTGTCCAACAATTGAAATTGTAGCTAAATCATATTCTACGATTATCTCATTTATGCTACCCATTTCAATCTCATGTGCAAACTCTTTATTAAGTACTTTTTGGGAAAGCATAGCGTCTTGTGAACGCACACCAATCGAAGTGCTGTTCTCTGAAGAAGCTTGAGATACAATGAAAACGCTGATTCCATTATCAGCCAGTGTTGAAAATATACGTTTATTTACACCTGTAACACCCACCATACCTAGCCCTTGGATGGTGATTAGTGCAGTGTCATTAATTGAAGATATACCTTTTATAATTTTACCGTTTCTAGTAGGTTTAATATTTCGTATGAGTGTTCCTTTCTCTTTAGGATGAAATGTGTTTCTCACATATATTGGGATGTTTTTATGATAAACAGGGAATATTGTAGGTGGATAAATAACTTTTGCTCCAAAATTCGAAAGTTCTATTGCCTCAATAAATGATAATTCATCAATTAGGTATGCAGAGTTTATGATTTTTGGGTCTGCAGTCATGAACCCATTTACATCAGTCCAAATTTCAAGCATAGTAGCATCCATAGCTGCTGCAATCATAGCTGCTGTATAGTCAGATCCGCCTCTGCCAAGGTTTGTTATATCGTTTTCATCAATGCTTGAAGATATAAACCCAGGTACAATTGCAACATTTGGTGGTGGCATTTCAGAAAATGTTTTCCGTATAAGCTCATTAGAACGTGCTAGATCCGGAATATGATTTTTGAAATGCTTGTTTGTTTTAATGAATTCAGTAGAATCATACAGTTGTGATCCTTTAATCATCTTATTAATGATAAGTGATGACAATCGTTCACCGTAACTAACAATTTTGTCAGATGTTTTTTGAGAGAGATCGCCAATAAGAAATACACCTCTTAGAATATTATGCAAATCATCAAACAGTTGTTCTGTTTTTTGTACAAGCAATAGCCTATCGTCTGTTGAAAAATCAACAGTTTCATTTATTACACGATGCCTTTCAATTAATTCGTTAAGCAATATTTTGTAGCCTGGATTACTGTTTACTGCAAAATCAGCTGCCAGCAACAGTCTGTCTGTAACGCCATCAAGTGCTGAAACTACTACGATAACCGGCTCTTTCTCGTTTATAATTATATTTTTGACCAGTTGTAAACTTTCGGGACTTCCAACAGATGTCCCACCGA
>CAZURM010000007.1:0-47999 GCA_964622945.1 uncultured Proteiniphilum sp. | reverse complement strand
TCCATTTTGTAAAATTTTTTCAAATACTGTTGCAGCAGTCGCTACTATTATTGAAGCAAAAGTTATTACAACGCAAATGGCAAGAAAACCTGCCGGATCGTCCTCATTATTATGAGTTAACCTTATGAAAAGTCCACCAGCTACTATTAGGATGCTAAATGCGATTGCACAGTGCTTAATGCTTCGTAAAGTCTCAACGGAGCTTAGAGAGAAGGCTTTATCTTGTCCGATGTAACCAAGTAATTTAAACGTTTTATATAGCGCAACAAAAAAAGCGATTGATGTTGCGTATCCATACAAAATGAATGGATCAAAGTAAATGTTGAATAAGTCTAAGTCTGTAGCTCTTCCTTCGGTCAATGGGAGCCAAATCAAAATGATAAGTGTAGCAATGGCAATAAGTACAATGACTATTTGAAGAAATATTGTTGGAACACGCTTTGTCATAATTGACTATTGTGTTATCAAATCAAGTATGAACTATTATAGACAATACGCCGTTTGTTATCTGTCGGTCTGACTGTTTCTGAAGTTACTAATCTCTTGTTGCATAAACTCTCTTTCAGCCAACTGAGCTCTATATAGTTTCTCTGGTGATAACACTTTTTCGAATTTTTCAGCATATTCTTTATCAAGTGCAGCTTCCTGAATTTTAACCTCCATATCATCCTCCAGGAGTATTTTGTATTCTGAGTCTGATAGGTTATTGCTGTTTTTTAATTTTTGCACTTTATCCTGATGAAGTATCCGCAGATCGAATTTCTTTTGTGTTAACTCACTATTTAATGGGAAATAATTTTCTGACTCTGAATTTGTAAGACCAGCTTCTTTTTTAATATACTCCATCTTCCTTTTTTCATATTCTTCAATATTCATAACTCTGTCATTGTCTTGTGCAGAAAGAAAGGATAGGTATGTAGGTAAAAACAGAGTGAATAATAGTAAAATAGTGAATCTTCTCATATCAAGTTCCTTTTAAAAAATGTTTGTTTTCTATTAGTTCAAATAAAATTGATTATACATATAATCGAAATACACCTCATCTACGAGCTGATCTTCAAGGTATTGATAAAACTCTTCTTCGCTTATTTGTATGGTAGACCAGTAGTTTTTACTTCCTGGTGCAATAGTCGATAGTTGTTCAGAAACAATAGTTTGAGATATATTTTCTGAATCTTCACTTTTGTTTACAAGAAAATTGATAGTGAAATACATGCCGATAAACATAGCAGCAAGATATATCCATGGTTTAACTTTATCCCATAATGGAATCGGTTTGGGTGCAAAAAACTCTTTTTCCGGAAGAAGATCCATTATATTTTCATTGAAGTGAACAAAATAATCGTCCGGAACTTTAAAGGGATTATTGCTATTATCTATTTCTTTTAATTTGTTAATTTTAGTTTTCATACCTTCATTTTTTGCACCGTTCTGTTGAATAGACTTAATGAAAAGTAAAAGGTTTAATGTGGTTTACTTAAATATTTTTCAACCTTTTTTACAGCATGATGATATGACGCTTTTAGTGCTCCTACAGATGTTCCAAGGATCTCAGAAATATCATCGTACTTCATTTCTTCAAAATATTTCATTTGAAATACTAAACGCTGTTTGTCCGGCAATGTAAGTATTGCTTTTTGTAACAACTTTTGCGCCTCATCTCCATCAAAATATGTATCACTTTCGAGCGTGTTGATGAGAAATGAGTCATCTTCATCAATCGAAATGTTTTTTTGGGTTCTTTTTTTATTTATAAAGGTTATGCTTTCATTAATGGCTATGCGGTATAACCATGTTGAGAGTTTTGCTTCACCTCTGAAATTATCAAGATTGGTCCATGCTTTAACAAAAACATCTTGTAAAATATCATTACTATCATCGTGAGAAAGAACCATTTTTCTGATTTGCCAATACAATCTTTCGCTATATTCAGTAACGAGCTTGGCAAATCCTTTACGGACAGTTTGTGGATCACGTAGTTCTTTTAGTAATTTTTCCTCGTCGATCATTTTTGTGGAATTGGGTTTCAGAGCAAAGGTAAATGTTTTTTTTAATTTTATCAGATGTTATCACCTTTTTCAAACCAAATAACAAAATTTATAGCTGCTTCAGGGTTTTGTTCCCACCATTCAAGTGATTCAGGGTAGCTAGACACGCTAATGTATCGACAAAATGTATCATAATAGTTAGAGTGAGCAATTCGAGAGAAAAATGGAATATAAAATGTCCATAGAACACCTTCTTTAGGACCTTCACTTTCTCTATCTAAAATTTTAATTATTTCTAAGTTTATAGTTTTGAAAATTGTAAATTCATCTATTTCATTTGTGGCTTCTAATGAGTCAAGTGTAGTGGTAATTGCATTATATACTAAATTTCTGTTCAATCCGTTTTCAATGCCAAGTGGTGGGATGTCAATATTTTGATTACTTGATTCACTACGAATCATCTGTTGTTGAATAAAAGATCTCTCCACTGGTTCATCTGATTTTTTTATAAGCATTATTTGAAGCATTTCTTCGAATGCATTTTTAGAACGTCTGCTGTCAGGTTCTATAAGCAAGAACATCTGAAATGATAGTAAACTTTGAATCCATAAGCCCTTATCATTCAGGGCATATGCATTTAGTAAGTAAGCGCCACTATGTGATTTATCAAGGTCAATCGCTTTTTTTACAAATTCTAATGTCTTATCAGTATCTCCTTTTTTGAAAAAGTTAATGGCCATATTGAAATTAAGTAGATAGCCATCACCATTTTTTTCTAAACCTTCGTTCAGCAGCTCTATTGCTTTATCTACACTATCCATTTCTGCCAATGCTTCACTTTTTACAGCGTAGGCACCAGGCGAAAGCATTTCATTGTTTGAGTTTATAACTTGAGAGCTGTATTTTGATGCGTTTTCGAAATCTTCAAGGGCAAGATAAGATAATGACATTTCATAAACAGCATTTATCAATGTGGAGTCTAGCTCAAGAGCTTCATAATATTTGTTGATGGCTTCCTCATATTCTCCAGCATCATGTAGTTCAACACCTTCTTGAATGATATCTTGTACACTATAATTCTGACTTTGCAGTCTGAGAGCTGAGAAGGTAATAAAAATGGTGATTAAAAATACTATTTTTTTCATCATAATTTATTTTGAAAGGGTAAAAATAAAACAAAAAAAGCAATTTCAAATTCTAATTTCTTCAAATAGTATTCTTTGTAACAATTGTAAACAAATAATGCTATTAATAGACGATTTTTTACTTTTTTTACGGAGATAATAAATATAATAAGCCTATTTGAAGGTAAATAAATTAGGACTACCTTTGTTGTGTTTTATAACATAAATTTTAGGTTGTTTAGAAATGGATTGGTTATTTCAATTAGTTGCCGGATCAGGTGTTGCGCATTCAATATTTATTTTTGCTATTGTTATTTCAACTGGTTTACTTTTAGGAAAGATTAAAATTTTCGGTATATCATTAGGAATTACTTGGATACTCTTTTGTGGGATTTTTTTAGGTCATCTTGGGCTTGAAATTGATCCTGTTGTACTCTTATTTATGAAAGAGTTTGGTTTAATTCTTTTTATATATTCAATAGGGATGCAAGTAGGACCAAGTTTTTTCTCTTCATTTAAAAAAGGCGGCATAACGCTTAATATGCTTGCTGTAGGAGTAGTATTGCTTGGAGTCGTAACTACGTATATTATTCATTTGGTAACTGATACACCAATTTCTACAATGGTTGGAGTGCTGTCGGGTGCAGTAACAAATACCCCAGGTCTTGGAGCAGCTCAACAGACTTATGCAGATGTAACAGGAACATCAGACCCAACTATAGCTACAGCATATGCTGTGGCTTATCCATTAGGTGTTGTAGGAATTATTTTAACACTTATTCTTTTTAAATATATTTTTAGAATAGATCAGAAAAAGGAAAATAAAATGCTTGACGATGATGATGAGTCAAAAAAGATTGAAGCGCATATGTTTTCAATTCAGGTTAAAAACCCTTCAATTTTTGGCAAAAATATTAAGCAGATAAAGTCATTAATAGAAAAGGAGTTTGTTATTTCCAGAGTACTACATTCAGATTCAAAATTACTTGAAGTACCTCAAATGGATACCATATTACATGAGAACGATAAATTGTTGATTGTATCCAATCTAATAAATATAGAAATTATAGAAACTGTAATAGGTATTCGTATTGACATGAATAGGGAAGAATGGAGCAAGCTGGATTCTCAACTTGTATCGAGACGGATAGTTATTACTAATTCAGAAATTAATGGAAAACCATTAAGAGATTTGAAGCTTAGAAATGATTTTGGGGTTAATATAACTAGAGTTAATCGTGCAGGGGTTGATCTTATTGCAGACGCTAGACTAAAGCTTCAGATAGGAGATCGTATTACTGTTGTTGGTTCTGAAGATGCGATTATTAATGTTGGAAAATATATGGGTAATTCTCTAAAACGACTTAGAGAACCCAACTTAATTTCTATTTTTATCGGAATTGCATTAGGTGTATTGCTGGGAAGTATTCCAATTACTTTTCCGGGACTACCACAATCAGTTAAGCTTGGCTTAGCAGGTGGACCTCTCATAATTGCAATATTAATAAGTAAGTTTGGACCCAAATTTAAGCTTGTTACATATACAACTATGAGTGCAAACCTCATGCTTAGAGAAGTTGGTATTGCAATATTTCTAGCATGCGTTGGCCTTGAAGCTGGTGGAAGTTTTGTGGAAACAATATTAAGTGGTGGTTATAAATGGATTGGTTATGGTTTCATAATCACTGTTTTACCCATTTTTACAATGGGTATAGTTGGAAGAAAAGTTTGTAAATTAAACTACTATTCGTTGATGGGACTTATAGCGGGAAGTATGACTGATCCACCTGCATTATCTTTTGCAAACACATCTGCGGGTAACGATATTCCTGCGGTGGGTTATGCCACCGTATATCCTTTAACAATGTTTCTTAGGGTAATTACTGCACAGCTAATGATTCTTATTTTTCTTTAATCTAACAACTATATGGCTGTGTTATCTTTTCAATTAGATTATCATACAACATGGGGACAAGAAGTATGCCTTTGTGGTTCTATATGTGAGTTGGGACAATTTGACGAGTCTAAAGCTGTGGTCATGTCAAATAGTAATAACAAATGGTATACTGAAGTAGATGTTAATCAGACAGCAGAAATTCAATATTATTATTTTATTCGTCAAGGCTCAAAAGTATTAAGACGTGAATGGGGCAATCCACGTAAGCTTTATATCTTAAAAGACAAAAAACGGTTTGTAATTCAAGACTTATGGAAAAATAGACCGCATCACTCCTATCTTTACTCATCTGTTTTCACAGAAAGTGTTTTCTGGCATAAGAAAAATGATCTTCCAACAGAATATTATACCAACTCAATACTGCTAGACGTAATTTGTCCTTATGTAAAAAGAGATCAATATCTATGTATAAGTGGTGAGTGTGAAGAGTTTGGCAACTGGAATCCTTCTAAGGCGAAAAAACTTGTTTATCTTGATGATAATCAGTGGCAGATTATTTTGAATGCCGATGAGATACCTTTACAAACTCAATATAAGTTTTTGATAATAGATAAAACTACAAATAATATTGTTTCTTGGGAAGATGGTGAAAATCGAATACTTTCTACGTCTAAGACAGCTGAGACTGACTCGGTTTTTGTTGAAATGGCATTACAGTTTCATTTTCATAATTTTACATATAAAGGTATAGGAACTTCAATTCCTTTATTTTCAATTAAAACTAACGATAGCTTTGGAATAGGTGATTTTGTTGATTTAAAAAAAATGATAGATTGGGCAGTTTTAACTGAACAGCAGCTTATACAGCTTCTGCCTGTTAATGATACAACAACAACTAAAACTTGGCGAGATTCATACCCATATAGTGCTATATCTATTTATGCACTTCACCCAATTTACTTAGGATGTAATGACTATAAGCTGAAAGATAATAAGAAATTTAATGAATATGCTGCAAAAGCTAAACAGCTAAATGACTTACTTGAGATAGATTATGAAGAAGTGTTAAAACTGAAATATGATTATAGTCGCGACTTATTTCTGCAGGATGGTGAAAAGGTATTGACATCAAGCGAATTTACTGAGTTCTATGATAAAAATATAGATTGGCTATTTCCTTACACTTGTTATTGTTACCTAAGAGACAAAAATAATACAGCAAATTTTAGAGAGTGGGGTGAGTTCAGTAAATATGATGAGAAGCGGTTAAATAATATGATTAATGTCTATCCTGAAGCTAAAAAGGAAATTGAATACTTCAGTTTTATTCAATACCTTTTACATAAACAATTCTCAGATGTGAGGTTATATGCTCATGATAAGGGTGTTACTTTAAAAGGAGATATACCTATAGGAATAAATAGAGATAGTGTTGAAGCATGGAGTTCTCCACATCTATTTAATATGGATACACAGACGGGGGCTCCACCTGACGATTTCTCACACGATGGGCAAAACTGGGGCTTCCCAACATATAATTGGGAGGCAATGGAAGAAGATGGCTATAAGTGGTGGAAGAGTCGTTTTAAAAAAATGGCCGACTATTTTGATGCATACAGAATCGATCATATTCTTGGTTTTTTTCGAATATGGGAAATTCCACTTGATGCGGTACAGGGGATATTGGGATACTTTAATCCGGCATTACCTTATAGAGCAGATGAAATAATTGAATCCGGTATACAATTCGATGAAGATAGAATGGTTAAACCATTTATTCATGAGAGTTTTCTACAATATGTTTTCGGTGATTACACTGAAGAGGTGAAAAGTACTTATCTTGAAATTATTGGATGGCAAAGATTTAAATTAAAATCATTTTGTGATAGTCAAAAGAAAATTAAGTACCTCTTTGACAACAAGAAAGATAAGAAAAGTAAAGTTATATGTGACGGACTTATATCTCTATGTGCTGAAGTGCTATTTATACGTGATCCATATGATTCTCTCATGTACCATCCACGAATAGCTGCTCAATACACTTATTCTTTTCGTTATCTTCATGAAAACGAAAAATCATCATTTAATAATCTTTATAATGATTTTTATTTTAACCGCCATAACTATTTCTGGCGCAATCAGGCTATGAAAAAGCTTCCATCATTAATCTCATCAACTAATATGATGGTGTGTGGTGAAGACTTAGGGATGGTTCCTGATTGTGTTCATTCGGTCATGCATGAACTACAGATTTTGAGCCTTGAAATAGAAAGAATGCCAAAAATGACAAATCAAAAGTTTACTGATTTAGATAATATTCCTTATATTTCTGTTTGTACAACCTCTACTCACGATATGTCACCTATACGTTTATGGTGGACAGAAAACAATGATCTTACTCAGCAATATTATAATGATGTTTTACATAATGAGGGTGATGCGCCAATTGAGTGTAATCCTGAATTATGTAGAATGATAATAGAAAGACATTTGAGATCAAATGCAATGTGGGTTATTATACCTTGGCAAGATTGGCTGTCTATAGACAAGGAATTACGTAATAAAGATATTGAATCAGAACGAATAAATACTCCGGCAAACCCAGAGAATTATTGGCGTTACAGGATGCACTTATCTTTAGATAGGTTGCTTAATGAGACCTCGTTAAATAATAAAATTAAAAGCATGTGTGAGTCTGTAACAAGATGAACCTTATACATAATAAAAAAGCTGCTTTATTTCAATAAAGCAGCTTTTTGTTATAAGTATTTTGATACTTAAGCTTTTCCTGCACTACCTAAAACGTTTATAGTTTTGTGCATATATAGCTTTTTAAGCTCTTCACGTGCAGGTCCTAAGTATTTGCGAGGATCAAATTCTTCTGGATGTTTAACAAACACTTCGCGTACAGCAGCAGTCATAGCCAATCGACCATCTGAGTCAATATTAATTTTGCAAACAGATGAGGTTGCAGCTTTACGAAGCCATTCTTCAGGAATACCAATAGAGTCTTTCAGTTTACCACCATATTTATTGATAGTTTCTACATACTCTTGAGGAACTGATGAAGAACCGTGAAGTACTATAGGGAATCCTGGTATTCGTTTTTCAATTTCTTCAAGAATATCAAAACGTATTAGAGGTGGAATCAACTTACCATTTTCATCAATAGTACATTGCTCTGGAGTGAATTTGAAAGCTCCATGTGATGTGCCTATTGAGATTGCTAATGAATCAACACCTGTACGAGTAACAAAGTCTATCACTTCATCAGGCTCAGTATAAGTATGGTGTTCAGCTTGAACATCATCTTCAACACCTGCAAGAATTCCTAATTCTCCTTCAACAGTAACATCATATTGATGTGCATAATCAACAACTCTTTTTGTTAATGCAATATTTTCTTCGTAAGGAAGATGTGAACCATCAATCATTACTGATGAGAAGCCACTTTCAATACAGCTTTTACAAAGCTCAAAGCTATCACCATGATCAAGGTGTAGAACAATAGGGATGTTATAACCAAGCTCTTTTGCATACTCAACAGCTCCTTGAGCCATATAACGTAGAAGTGTTTGGTTAGCATACTTACGTGCTCCACTGGACACCTGCATTATTACAGGAGATTTTGTTTCAACACAGGCTGAAACAATAGCCTGCATTTGTTCCATATTGTTAAAATTGAAAGCAGGAATTGCATATCCACCATCAACTGCTTTTTTGAACAATTCTCTTGAGTTTACTAAACCCAGTTCTTTAAAACTTACCATGAGCTAATTTTTTTTATAAATACATAAATTCTATCGCAAAATTAGTTTTTAATCTTCAATTAATGAAATATTTCTTCATAATAGTGTTTAAAACAATTAATAAATAACATGCTCAACATTTTGATTTGTTTTTAAAATGCTACATAGTTACAGATTTAAATCTATTGAATTATTTATTTTAAAAAACTACTTATAGTATTTGAGTACAATATTGTATGGTATATAAAAAATAACCTTTATAGTATATTTTAATAATGAAATTTTTGTTAACTTTGGTCTATTGAAAAGCTTTAGTGATTTTGCCATGAAATAAATCACTAATTTTTAGAAACTCGTAACTTAAGGAATAACAAGCGTTTTGAGATATTTAAAATATATCTTTCTTGTGTATATTATGAACAAACACTTATTTTAAATTTATTATCATGATTATAGGAATCCCTAAAGAAATAATGAAAGATGAAGCTCGTGTTGCTGCAACTCCGGATACTGTGAAGAAATTCAGACAGGCTGGAATTACTATATTAATTGAAATCGGAGCAGGAGAAAAATCACATTATTATGATGATCAATATGAACGTATGGGTGCTGTAATGATAACAGACTCAGTAGAGCTTTATAAAAAATCTGATCTTATACTTAAAGTAAAAGAACCTCAATTTAATGAAGTGAAAAAAATGCATGAAGTAGATATGATGCATGAAGGTCAATATCTTATAACCTTTATTCATCCTGCTTCTCCTGATAATCATGAAATGGTGAAAAAGTTAGCTGATTCGGGTGTTACAAGCCTTACTTTGGATGGTATTCCACGTATATCTCGTGCTCAAAATATGGATGCTCTAACTTCAATGAGTACATGTGCAGGCTATAAAGGTATGATTATGGCTGCCAATGATCTAACCTTTTTTATGCCACAAATATTTACTGCTGTTGGTATGCTCAAACCTGCAAATGTAATGGTTGTAGGTGCTGGAGTAGCAGGACTACAAGCATTGGCTACAGCTAAAAGACTTGGAGCTGTAACTTATGCTATGGATATTCGAGCAGATGCAGTAGAACAAGCTAAAAGTCTTGGTGCTAAAGTGATTGATTCTGGAGTACCTGCAGAAATTGCAATCGGTGAGGGTGGATATGCTAATAAACTTTCTAAAGAGTGGATATTGAAAGAACGTCAAGAACTGAAAAATGTCATAAAAGATATGGATATTCTTTTTTTAAGTGCACTAGTTCCAGGTAAAGTGGCTCCTATACTTATTACTGATGAGATGGTTAAGGAAATGAAAAACGGCTCTGTAATAATAGATGTATCCATAGATCAGGGGGGAAACTGTGAAATCACTACTCCTGGGAAGAAAGAGAGCAAACATAACGTTACCATTATAGGAATAAAAAACATACCTGGTTTAATACCTACCAGTTCAACATGGATGTTTGCAGAGAATGTATTTAATCTTGTAAGTTATCTCCTAAAAGATGGAGAAATTGATCTGGACTTGAATGATGATATTATAAAATCTATACTAGTTACAAGGAATAGAGAGGTTGTTCACATGGGTGCCAGAGAGGCTATGGAGCTCTAAAAGGATGTGAAGTGAATATAATGTTTTTTTAATTTTCTAATCTTATTCTTATATCAATTTTAAAAATATGAATCCATTTGTTTTAGTAGTCGTTTTTATAATTACTTCTATTGTAGGCTATTTTATTATTAAAAATGTGCCTAGTCTACTTCATACACCATTGATGTCCGGTATGAACGCTCTTTCCGGAATTACATTATTAGGTGCGATAGCTGCGGTTGGGCTATCATATTTTATTGACGAAAATGGGGTAAGACTATTTGGGCAGATATTAGGTGGTATTGCAATAATTGCTGCAACTATCAATGTTGTAGGTGGTTTTGTTGTAACCAACAGAATGCTGAAGATGTTTAATAAAAAGAAGAAACAGTCATAATCATGAGTGAAACACTTTATTATATTATTTGTATTCTGTTATCTACTGCCGTATTAATAGGTATTTCACTTATGAGCAATGTGAAAACGGCGGTGTTAGGTAATATGATAAGTGCCGCAAGCGTATTGATAGGAGTCATTGTTACACTTTTATATAAAGAAGTTCTCTCCGTCTGGAGTATTTACATATTCATACTTATTGGCATACTTATAGGGGCAACATTAGCTTTAAGAGTGAAGATGATACAAATGCCTCAGTTAGTTGCATTACTTAATGGAGTAGGGGGATTAGCCTCGGCATTTGTTGGTGTATTATCTTTTCTAGGTATAGGTATTATATTTTATGAATATCCGATTTTTGTAAATATGACCTCTGTGCTGGCAATAGTAATAGGTCTTATTACATTATTTGGGAGTCTCGTTGCCGCTGGTAAGCTACATAAATTACTTCCACAAAAGCCGATTATCTGGAAATATCACTCTACAATCCTTACAGTTTTTATTGCAATTTTGATACTCACGATTATACTATCATCAACTTCTATTGCTGAATTTTCATGTGGAACAGTAATTATTTTAATTGTAAGTATAGTTATCAGTTCAATATTTGGATATGCTTTTGCAGTTCGTGTCGGAGGTGCAGATATGCCAATTACTATTTCGCTCTTAAACTCTTTAAGTGGTGTTGCAGGTGCAATAGCGGGAATGGCTGTTAACGACCTGTTGTTGGTTTCAGTAGGTGGATTAGTTGGTGCTTCGGGCCTTTTTCTGACACAAATAATGTGTAAAGCAATGAATAGGAATCTAAGCGATATACTATTAGGTAAGACCTCCGTGGAAATATCTACACAATTAATAGATAAAGTTGAGAACGATATAGTATTAATAGATAAAGATCAGGTGACAACTGAAAGCTCCTCTGTTGATGAAAATAGAGATATAGAAATCATAAGAAGTGCTAAATCAGTGATAATTGTACCAGGGTATGGCATGGCTTTATCTCAAGCTCAGCATTTAGTGCGTACTTTGACCGATAAGTTTGAAGAGAATGGAGCGGAGGTGAAATTTGCAATACATCCCGTCGCAGGGCGAATGCCGGGACATATGAATGTTTTACTTGCCGAAGCTGATGTATCTTATGAAAAGCTTTATGAAATGGACGCAATAAATGAAGAATTTATAAATACAGATGTTGTAATTGTTGTAGGAGCTAATGACATAATTAATCCGGCTGCTCGTGACGCAAAAGATACTCCAATATATGGTATGCCCGTGTTGAATGTAGATCATGCTAAAGAGATTTTTATTTGTAACTTTGATCTTCAACCTGGATATGCGGGAGTAGAAAATCCTTTGTATAAACGTAAAGAAGGTGTCTATTTAATGCTTGGAGATGCCAAAACATCCTTATCTGTTTTAATCGATAGATTTTATTGATTGTTTATAGATTTAAAATAGAGGGTTATTTCGAGAATTGAGTGTTGATTTTTTTGTATATTGAATTAATTTATTTTTCTTTGTTTAAAATATTTTAATGATTCAGTAACGATACTGGTTATCTGAAATGTTGTTTATATATAAGTATAAATCTGAAAATTATCTTATTAAACACTACTTTTATTAATTACAGCTGATAATGGAAAATCTAAATAAAGAAAACGAAATCCAAATTGAGTTAAGTGATGAAATAGCACAAGGTGTTTATTCAAATTTAGCTGTCATATCGCACTCTTCATCTGAATTTGTCATAGACTTTATTCGTATTGTGCCGGGTGTGCCAAAAGCAAAAGTGAAAACAAGAGTTATACTAACACCTGAACATGCAAAAAGACTGCTCACTGCTTTAAGAGATAATATCGATAAATTTGAACAACAAAATGGAGATATACGTACACAGCAGAATCCTGGATTTTTACCACCCATAGGGGGTGTAGGTCATGCATAAGTGTTAATAAATAGTAAAATGTGTATTTATCAAGAACCAAAATAAAAAGTAAAAATATTATCCTATGGATTTTCTTTTAAATATAGCTACTGTAAATTGGTCAAGGGGGCAATTTGCGCTTACAGCTATGTATCATTGGATTTTTGTGCCATTAACTATAGGGTTAGCCCTAATTATGGCAATTATGGAAACTGTTTATGTAAAAACAGGTGATGATAAATGGAAAAATTTAACCAAATTTTGGCAGAAAATATTCGGGATAAACTTTGCGATTGGAATAGCAACAGGTATTATTCTTGAGTTTCAATTCGGCACTAACTGGTCTAACTACAGTTGGTTCGTTGGTGATATATTTGGAGCTCCACTGGCAATTGAAGGAATAGTAGCTTTCTTTTTGGAAGCCACATTCGTTTCCGTAATGTTTTTTGGCTGGAGTCGTGTTAGTAAAGGTGTACATTTATTATCTACATGGATGGTGTTTGTAGGTGCTGTGTTATCTGCTTTATGGATTTTAATTGCAAATGCATGGATGCAATATCCTATTGGTATGGCGTTTAATCCTGACACAGTTAGAAATGAGATGGTCGATTTTTGGACTATTGTCTTTTCACCAGTTGCAATCAACAAGTTTTTACATACTGTCTTTGCAAGTCTGGCAGTTGCTGCATCATTCGTAGTAGGTGTATCTGCTTGGTACATTTTGAAAAACAGGCATATCGATTTTTCACTTAAAAGTATTAAAATTGCATCCATTATTGGATTGGCAGCTTTTCTTATGTTAGCAATTACCGGTGATGGATCTGCCTATCAGGTATCACAAAAACAGCCAATGAAGCTTGCAGCTATGGAAGGACTATACAAAGGGAAAGAGGGTGCAGGACTTGTAATGATTGGAATGTTGAACCCGAATAAACTAACATATAATGATGATGTTGATCCTTATATAGTCAAGTTGGAAATACCAAAACTACTTTCTTTCCTTGGTTACAGAGATTTCAACGCTTTTGTTCCGGGAATTGAAGATATTGTGGATGGAGGCTATACTCTGCCAGATGGTACAACAGCATTATCTTTTGAGGAAAGGAAGACTAGAGGCCAGCTTGCCATTCAGGCATTGTCAGACTATCATGTTGCCAAACAAGCTGAAAATGAAGCATTACTTGCAGGTAATACTGATGCAGCTACTGAGGCTGCATCTATGGCTGCAAATTATGAGTTAACTATAACGGAAAATTATGATCACTTTGGTTATGGGTATTTGGATACTGGCAATGACTTGATTCCTGATGTGCCGCTTACCTTTTATAGTTTCCACATTATGGTACTGATTGGGATATATTTTATCTTGTTCTTTATTGTAATACTATTTTATTTTTATAAAAAAGACTTGCGTAATACCAAATGGCTTCTTCATGTGGCGTTATGGAGTATTCCTCTTAGCTATATTTCGGGACAAATGGGATGGCTTGTTGCAGAGGTTGGCAGACAACCTTGGACAATTCAAGATATTTTACCTGTAAGTGTATCTGCTTCTGCTCTATCTTCAGGTCATGTGATAACCACATTCACCATGTTTACGGTTATTTTTACTGCACTTTTTGTAGCTGCAGCAACTATAATGGTGAAGCAAATTAAAAAGGGACCGGAAGAAGTGGCATTAGATGACGAAACTGAAAAAGAAGATTAAACTAAAAAACAATCATAATGATAACGTATGAATTTTTACAAAAATATTGGTGGTTCGTAATGTCACTTTTGGGAGGACTACTAGTGTTTCTTATGTTTGTTCAGGGAGGACAGTCAATGTTAGGATCTCTGTCACGCAAAGAGGATGAAAAAAGATTACTAGTCAATACGCTAGGACGTAAATGGGAATATACATTCACTACTCTTGTTGTTTTTGGAGGTGCTTTTTTTGCTGCATTCCCTTTATTCTATTCCACTAGCTTTGGAGGTGCATACTGGGTTTGGATGATAATGCTATTTAGTTATGTTTTACAGGCTGTTTCTTATGAATATCAGTCTAAACCGGGAAATATTTTTGGTGCGAAAACATATCGAGCACTACTTTTTTTAAATGGTTTGATAGGTACATTTCTTTTAGGAATAATTGTAGCAAGTTTCTTTACAGGATCCGAATTTATTGTTGGCAAAGGAAACATTGCCGACTTAAATGGATTGGGAAATGTGATTAGTCAGTGGCAAAACCCACTTATGGGGCTTGAACTTTTAGGTAATTTCAGAAATATATCACTTGGTGTTGCAGTATTTTTTCTAGCAAGAACTCTTGCTAGCCTGTTCTTTATTAACAGACTCAATCATAAAGTATTAGAGAAACGTTCACAAAAGTTTGTTCTCTACAATGGCGTACCATTCGTTGTTTTTTTTCTTGTATTCCTAATCTGGACTCTTTTTGCCGAAGGTTATGCTGTTAATCCACAAACAGGTGAAGTTTTTCTTGCTAAAATGAAGTATTTGAACAACTTTGTTGATATGCCAATTACTGGCATATTGTTTGTAATTGGTGTAATAACAGTTTTATATGGAATAATTCATACAATTGTTGACTCCAAATTTAAAAAAGGAATTTGGTTTACTGGTAGCGGAACAGTTGTTACTGTTACAATGCTGCTTCTGGTATGCGGTTATAATAATACAGCTTATTACCCATCTTCAATAGATTTGCAAAGTTCACTCACTATATTTAATTCTTCTTCCAGTTATTTCACACTATCTGTTATGTCAGTAGTGTCGCTTTTTATCCCTATAGTACTTGGCTATATTATATTTGCTTGGAGGTCACTAGAGAAAAAGAAGCTTGGACTTGAAGAAGTAGATACAGATGGACATATTTATTAATCCCTTTTTTTATTAAATTTTTGTTTTATTGGTCTGATTTAAACCTATATGTAATATAAGTTTAAATCAGACCAAGACAGTTGGTTTTTCTACCTATATGACTTCTACCTCACTCTTATCTCATTCCTTTAATGCTTATAAATAAAAGAATAATATAAGAATCAAATAGGTATAGATTTTAATTTGAATATGTATGAGGAAATCTAGATAAAAAAGTGTAATTTTGTAATTGTATATTAATTTAATTCTCTATGGAGAAGACAGTTAAGAGATTTATTTTCAGCATATTACTACTTATTTCGATAGCTTTGTTATCATGTAACGATGTTGAGCGTAGCGGAATTAAGACAGAGAACGATATTGAACTTGATACAATTAGCGTTAACAGACGCTATCATCTAGATGATGACAGCACTAAACCATATTGTGATATTCGTATAAACTTTATTTATCCTACAAAAAGTTTAGATACTAGCCTCGATACTCTACAACAGATTTTTGTTAGCAATATGTTTGGACAGTCATTTGATAATCTTGATCCATCGGAGGCAGTTGAAGCATATATAAATAACTACATCGAGAACTATTCACATGATGCTAATATTTATAGTGAAACAACGTTTAATATAGAAGAGTTAAATGCACTTATGATGGGTATAGAAGTGCATGATGAAGAGTATGAGATGGATGATATATTCTATTCTTACTATGAAAATTTATCAGACTCAATAACATTTAACCAGTACGGTATTCTTGCATTTCAAATTAAGCAGTCAAATAGTAAAGGTGAAGCCGATTCATATTATATATCTTATTCAAATTATGTTATTAATTTGAATACAGGTAAGCAAATTGCTGAAAATGAAATATTCAATGCAGGATATGATAAGGCATTGCAAAACTTGATTATTAACTCCTTACTGGAACAAAATCAAGTAAAGAGTATTGAAGAACTTGAAGAACTAGGTTTTTTTGGCATAAATGAGATATTGCCAAATACAAATTTTTTGTTAAACGATAAAGGAATTATCTACACATATAATAAAGGTGAATACTCTGCGTATCAGTTAACTGCACCTCAGGTTTTTATTCCTTATAGTTCAATACGTTCACTCTTAAGAGATGACACTATTGTTAGTAAATTGGCTGATTTATAGTGAAAATAATAGAAAACTACTTTCAGAATCTTACAGATTTACAAAAGAGTCAGTTCGATAATCTTTTTGATCTATACTCAGATTGGAACAATAAGATTAATGTAATCTCTAGAAAGGATATTGAGAATCTTTATTTGCATCATGTGTTGCATTCATTAGCTATTGCCAAATATGCTACTTTTGTAACAGGTACTACTATTATGGATGTGGGAACAGGAGGAGGTTTCCCAGGAATTCCGCTTGCTATTTTTTTTCCTAATGTGAAATTTTTACTGCTTGACAGTATAAGGAAAAAAACTAGTGTAGCTGAAAATATTGCTGAGACAATTGGTTTGAAAAATGTTGAAATCGCACACTCTAGGGTGGAAGATGAAAAACGAAAATTCCATTTTATTGTTAGTCGCGCTGTTATGTCACTCCCAGAACTTATTAGGCTAACAAGAAAAAATATTTTAAGTGAGCAAATAAACTCATTTCCTAATGGAGTGATATGTCTAAAAGGTGGAGACCTCTTATCCGAAACGCAAGCATTTAAAAACATTGTTAACGTGATACCTCTCTCCGAATATTTCTCAGAACCCTTTTTCAATACTAAAAAGCTGGTGTACGTGCCAGTTAACTAAAATAAATTGTTACTTTTGTGATAGTTATATAAATTAGTTATAGTTACTAGTCCATTTGATTAAAATTATTACCTTTCAATGAAGATTAAAACATTCGAATTTAACCCACTTGGGGTAAATACATATCTTTTGTCTGACGAAACAAATGAGTGTGTTGTAATCGATGCAGCCTTTTATTATGCTGATGAAAAAACAGAACTTCTAAACTATATAATTGATAATGATTATGTAGTAAAACATCTTATAAACACTCATTTACATTTCGATCATCTTTTTGGTGTAAATGCTTTGGCATCGCATTTTGGGCTTACTTTAGGATATAATAGAGCTGATGAGTTTCTTTTAAATAATATCTCAGAACAATTGAAGGTGTTTGGCATTCCCGGTTCAAACAATGACTACAAACCTAGAACTGGGAATTGGTTAGATGAAGGAGATGTTGTAGAGTTTGGTAATCAATCACTAAAGGTCTTTCATGCTCCAGGACACTCACCTGGAAGTTTGCTGTTTTATAGTGAGGACTCTGCAAGTGTTTTTAGTGGCGATGTACTATTTAGGGGAAGTATTGGCAGAACCGATTTGGTGGGAGGAAATTTTGAAGAGTTGGTGAAAAGCATACAGAGTAAACTGTTTGTTATGCCTAATGAAACGAAAGTATATCCGGGACATGGACCTGCCACAACTATAGGTTATGAGAAGAAGAACAATCCTTTTGTTGGGATATCATAATATCATTTTACAAGATTTATTAACAGGAAAAATATTGAGTTCAATATGATTGAAATGGAACAATTTAAAGACCGACATATCGGCATAAATGAAAATGAAAAGCAAAAAATGCTTGAAACGATAGGCCTTTCTTCAATAGATGAACTTATTGAACAGACTATACCTTCTAATATTCGTTTGTCAAACTCATTATTGTTGCCCGACCCACTCTCTGAACAGGAATATGCTGAAGAAATTGCTAGAGTTGCTGCTCAGAACAAAGTGTTTGACACATATATCGGGATGGGCTGGTATGATACAATAACCCCTGCTGTTATTTATCGAAATGTATTCGAAAATCCTGTCTGGTATACTTCATATACTCCTTATCAAGCTGAAATTTCACAGGGTAGGCTTGAAGCGCTATTAAATTTCCAAACTATTATAAGTGATCTTACAGCTTTGCCCCTAGCTAACAGCTCATTACTAGATGAAGCAACCGCATCGGCAGAAGCTGCAACCATGATGTATGGTTTGAGAAGTCGTGATCAGGTGAAAAATAATATTAACACCCTGTTTGTTGATGAAAATATATTTCCTCAGACTCTAGCTGTTCTACGTACTCGCATGCATTATTTAGGGATTGAAATAGTTGTTGGTGATTACAAAACTGAAGCTTTTAATGAGTCATATTTTGGTGCAATTTTGCAATACCCCAACAGTGATGGGAACGTTGAGGATTATCGTAATTTTGTGAATAGTGCAAAAGATAATGATTGCAAAGTTGCCGTAGCCACTGATTTGATGTCATTGGTATTGCTTTCTCCACCTGGAGAGTGGGGCGCAGATATTGCTTTTGGTAGTAGTCAACGATTTGGAATTCCTTTGTTTTACGGTGGACCATCTGCAGCATTTTTTGCAACCAGAGAGGAATATAAACGCTATATGCCCGGCCGTATAATAGGTATATCAAAAGATGCTTATGGTAAGGTGGCGTATCGGATGGCACTCCAAACACGTGAACAACATATTAAACGTGAAAAAGCTACATCCAACATATGCACAGCACAAGCCTTATTAGCTACAATGGCCTCATTTTATGGCGTATATCATGGTCCTGTTGGATTAAAAAAGATCGCTTCCCGAATTCATTCGATTGCATCTTATGTAAGTGAAGAGCTTAAAGATATGGGATTTAAGCAGTTAAATAGTAGTTTTTTCGACACTTTAAAAATTAAACTTCCTGAGGGCATCTCTTCAAAAGATATAAGTGAAAATGCGAAAATGAGATCCATCAATCTTCGCTATTTTGAAAGTGGAGAAATTGGAATAAGTATAGATGAAACAACTAATGCGCATAAGGTTTGTGAATTGCTTGCCGTTTTTGCAATGACTGCAGGAAGCTCTAAGACTTTTATAATTGAAGATCTTCTTGAAAAAACATCTTTGAAAGATTCTCAGTTAAGGAAATCTGAATTTCTTACACATGACACTTTCAGCACTTATCACACAGAAACTGAGATGATGCGTTATATTAAACGTTTGGAACGTAAAGATATTTCGCTTGCACACTCTATGATTTCTCTAGGATCTTGTACAATGAAGCTGAACGCAGCTGCTGAAATGCTCCCATTAGGAATGACTAATTTACAAAGAATACATCCATTTGTGCCAGATGAGCAAGCTGAAGGGTATAGGCAAATAATTGAAGAACTTGAAGAGATGCTGGCTGAGATTACCGGATTTGCTGCTACTAGCTTGCAGCCAAATTCAGGTGCTGCAGGTGAATATGCCGGCTTGATTGTTATTGCCAGTTATCTTGAAAGTAAAGGTGAGAGTAAGAGAAAAATTGTTTTGATTCCTGCTTCAGCTCATGGTACTAATCCGGCTAGTGCAGTTCAAGCGGGTTTTACTCCTGTTACTGTTTCAACTGATGTGAAAGGTAATGTGGATATGGATGATTTACGTAATAAGATAGAACAATACAAAGATACTTTGGCAGCACTGATGGTTACTTATCCATCAACTCATGGGATATTTGAAGAAGAAATAAAGGATATGTGTCGAATGATTCACGAGGTTGGTGGTCAGGTTTACATGGACGGTGCAAATATGAATGCTCAAGTAGGTTATACTAATCCTGGAATAATTGGTGCTGATGTTTGTCATCTTAATCTTCATAAAACTTTTGCAATACCTCATGGTGGTGGTGGTCCCGGTGTTGGTCCAATTTGTGTTGCTGAACATTTAGTTCCTTTCTTGCCAGGACATCCTATTACATTTAAGACAGAGCAAAATACAGTATCTTCAGCTGCTTATGGAAGTGCTGGCGTTTTGGAAATTACATATGGTTATATTAGGATGATGGGTGAACAAGGTTTAAGAGAAGCAACTGAAACTGCTATTTTAAGTGCAAACTATCTTGCTGAAAAACTTGAAGACTCTTATGGTATTGTTTATCGTGGATCGCAAGGTAGAGTGGGGCATGAGCTTATTCTTGACTGTCGTGGTCTGAAAGATGTTTCTGATATAACAGAAACAGATATTGCAAAACGTCTTATTGATTATGGCTATCATGCACCAACTCTGTCATTTCCAGTTCACGGTACACTTATGGTTGAACCTACCGAGAGTGAAAGCCTTTCTGAACTGGATCGTTTTGTTGAAGCGATGATAGAGATACACGAAGAGATTATTGAAGTTTCTCGAGGAAAATATAGTAAAGATGATAATGTTTTAGTAAATGCCCCTCATCCAGAGTATGAAATAACAGCAGATGAGTGGACACACAGTTATTCTAGAAGCAAAGCTGCTTATCCATTGCCATATGTAAAAGAAAATAAATTTTGGGTTAATGTTGCTCGAGTAGATAATGCATACGGTGATAGAAATCTTGTTTCCAGTTTAATAGACGACAACTCAAAATAATTCAGGAATTTCACCTTGTTCGAAAATTATTAAAGGTGAATTTGATACATCTTTTTTAAAAGTACTTATAATACTCTCATTCACTTCTGTAAGTAGTACTTTTACACGATTTCTCATTACGTCAGGATATGCACCTGCAAATCTAATTAATACTGGATGGTCGTTGGGTACACTATTGTTAATAAGAAAATTGTCTATATCATCCATAACTCTCATCATATCTCGATATGAATATTGAACTGTTTCAATTTTAAAATTATCTGTTTCAAAAATATTTTTCAGATGTTCTCTGTTTCTTTCTATATTACCAGTTACAGCAATAATAAAATTTCCATCATTATCAACAAATGATCCACCATAGTATTCGGGGTATAGATCGGGATCTGATTCTCTTTCTATCCAATCGTTACTAAAACTAGCCATTAGCTTGTTATGCAGTACAACTACATCGATATTTTGAACGGATGTTGTGCTGGTTTCTTCGGGATTGTTGTCAAACTCACTATTTGAGTTATTACTGTTTTTTTGCTGATTACAAGCAAATACACTAATTAAGAAAAATGGTAGAATGAAATAGAAACTAGTTTTTTTCATTACGATGTATTGTTACGATTTACTCTATTAAGGTAATAACATATCTGTTAAAGTTTTTGTTTATATTAATTGTTAATTGGATACAATATATAATGAATATATTTTATTTCGTTGGTGAAGATATTGGGATTTTGTAATTTTGTTATGTAATTAATATGCATGATTAAATGAAAAAGAGCCTTTCTCCATACTACATAATACTAACTGTACTTTTAATAATCACTGCTTGTCGTAAAGAGGATATTAGCGAAAATGCTGCTCGTTTACGTATTAAACTTACTGATGCAACATCTTTGGTACTTAAAGAACTACATATAGATATTAATGAAATATCTGTTTTTGTAACTGATTCTATAAACAAGGAAGGTGAGTGGATATCACTCGAGTTTTCTGGTGGAAATTATAATCTGCTGAATTTAATGAATGGAAAAACAGTTCAACTTGTGGATCAGTACTTTCCTTCATACAAAAAAATTGAAAACATTAAGCTACGGTTAGGAAACAACAACAAATTAGTTACTATCACCAATACACCTATACCATTACAACTATCATCGGAAATAATTGATGGAATAATAATTGAAAATATGGAGATAAATCTTGCAACAAACGTTATTTCCAGTGTTATTATTGATATAAATGCAGCATTGTCAATTAGTGAAATAAATGGAAACTGGTTTTTGAAACCCGTAGCAAGAGCGTTTCCTGAAACTTATGGCGGCTCAATAAAAGGGTTTGTTTCGCCTATGGATGCAAATCCTTACGTAGCTATTATCCAAGATACTGATACGTTTTTAACTTTTCCCGAAGCTGATGGGATGTTTTATTTTTTTGGATTAAATGAAGGAGCATGGGATATTCACCTAATTGCAGATCCCATATCCAATTATCGAGATACAGTATTAACAGATACAATATCTAAAGGTCAAAAATTAGAGCTTACACCTAAACCAATTCTTTTACAATTTGGTATGCCATAAATGTAAGATTTAATTTATTTTCACATTACTAATAATACAAAGATAACCTTCTTTATTATCTTTGTATTAACTATTTAAATTAAGAATATTACGTACAATATTAAATACTCAACTACATGAAAAAGATCCATTTAATATTACTTTTTGGCGGCCTGATAGTTTTTGGCACATCTTGTAAACCAAAACAAAGTGCTTATAAGCAAGTCTATGAAGCTGCTAAGGAAAGAGAAGTTCAGCAATCTGCTTCACAACCAACAACAGTTGTAAAGGAAGCAAGTCCACTTCCTCCAGTTGAAGTTTCCGTAAGAAAAGAAAAGGTAGAACCAGTTTATGCAACTGATGCTGCCGGACTAAAAAGATTCAATGTTGTTATTGCTTCATTGAGCGTAAAACTTAATGCTGAATCTCTTAAGGATAGAATGGAAAATGAAGGACATCAAGTTATTCTTGCCGAGAACGAACAGGGGATGTACAGGGTAATTGTTGCAAGCTATGACACTAGAGATGACGCTGTTGCTAAACGAGGAGAAATATATAATACATATACTGCAAAAGGGAACACCGATTACTTGAGAAGAACATACGGAGTGCCTTTTAACGATCTCTGGATTTTGGAAAGAGAGTTTTAACAATAAAGCTACTGTAAAATTACAGCACCAAATCTAAAAAATAAAGAAAGCTGCCAATTGTATTAAATAGGGTGGCTTTTTTCTTTATTAAGTAATAAGTATGAAAGTACGTTTTTTAGGAACTGGAACCTCTACAGGAGTTCCACAAATAGGATGTAAATGTGAAGTATGTACATCTGATGACTATCGTGATAAACGACTTCGCTCATCTGTTAGAATTGAAGTTGAGGGTAGGGTCCTACTTATAGATTGTACACCCGATTTCAGACAACAGATGCTAGAAATACCTTTTGCAAGAATTGACGGTCTTTTGTTTACTCATGAACATTATGATCATGTGGGGGGTATTGATGATTTGCGACCATTCTCACGTTTTGGGACAATTAATCTGTATATGGAAGAGTATTTGGAAAATGTCATCAGAGAACGTATGCCATATTGTTTTACACCAAATAGATATGGTGGAGTGCCAGATATAAAAATTAACAGTATTAACGATAAGAATACCTTTGAGATTGGTAATATTCAGATTATTCCAATCAGAGTAATGCATCATAAACTGCCAATTTTGGGCTTTCGAATAAAAGACTTCGCATATCTTACAGACGTAAAATCAATTCCTGAAAGAGAGTATGAAAAATTAAAAGGATTAAATGTTCTTGTAATAAGTGCGCTTAGAAATACTGAACATATATCTCACCAGAATTTGCAGGAAGCTTTGATTATGTCAGATCGAATTGCAGCAAAACAAACATACTTTTCTCACATGAGCCATGAAATGGGGTTACATGCAAAAAAAGACAAGGAATTGCCAGAAAATGTTAATTTTGCTTATGATGGTTTGGAGATTGATGTTTTTTAACCAAACATTACGCAGCATTTATAAATAATCTACATCATTTAATAGAAAGGTACTCAATTTACTTATATATTTGTATTTATACCTTCCAATAGTAGTTTGCTTTTATTAAACTATTAAGCGACAAAGTAGTCAACTAGTAATGGAAACATATTAAAACAATAATATAAAAATAACAACATAAAAAAGGAGACGCAATGAAAACTAAAAAAATAATACTTTCGGTTTTGTTGGTCACTATACCTCTGTTAGGTTTTGCCCAAGAATGGGATGATATCTATGCAGATCCTTCTCAAAAAGAACCCACGAGAGTTTACAGAGCTGAAGAACCTGAACAACAGAAAAAAATTGTAATTATTCAGGGGGATGTTTCAAATATGGAAGTTACCTCTAATGGTAGAGATATTGATGAATATAATCGTCGAGGCAATGATAACAACACAAGAAACGAAGATGGGGATATTTATAATTCAGAAGAGTATAGTGATTATGAATATACTGACAGAATTGTACGGTTTCACGATCCCGAATCAAGTATCAAAATAACCGGTGCTGATGATGTTATTGTTTATGTGGGCGATGACATATATGAAGGTTATAACAATCGTGCTTCTAATACAAACATTTACTTCGGAATGGGCTGGGGTTCATCTTATTATCCTTGGTATAGTCCATGGTACTACAGTAGTTGGTATTCACCATGGTATTATGGGGGCTGGTATGATCCTTGGTATTACGGTGGATATTATGGCTATGGAAGCTGGAGTAGATGGTACAGTCCATGGTATTACAGCAGTTGGTATTCACCATGGTATTATGGAGGTTGGTATGATCCTTGGTATTACGGTGGATATTATGGCTATAGTAGTGGTTACAATCATGGATTCCATGACGGATATTATAGTAGCATTACCCAAAATCGTTCTGGAAGAAGCACAGGTGTTTACAGAGCAAGTCTAGCTAATACTAATACGTCAGATTTAACTACTCGTTTATCAAGTAGAAATTCTATCAATAGAACTGCAACAACAGCAACTCGTACTGCTATATCAGATGGAAGTGCAACCACTACTCGTACAGCAGCAACTAGTTTAAGTTCTGATAATGCTCCTAGAACAAGAATAATAGACAATTCAGGAAGAACGTTAGATTCAAGAACAGGACTTACCGTTGATCGTACAGGAACAACTAATAGCTCAAGTTCTATAAATACAACTCAACCTACACGCTCGACAACTAGCAATACATATCAAAGGATTAGTACTACTACAACTTCGAGGAGCAGTTCTTCATTACAGAATAGTGTTACACCAAACCGAACTGCGACCTCAACGCCACAGAGAAGTACTGTGACTAACAGAACTTCAACAATTTCTTCTCCAATTGTGACTTCTCCTATAAGATCAAGTAGTGGTTCCATTGGTAGCAGTGGCAGTAGTTCGGGCGGAAGTACTGGACGTACAAGTAGCGGAAGAAGATAATAGAATATAATTATATATAATATGAAAAAAATCACGTATATCCTAGCGTCTATGCTAATTCTATCTTTATCACTATCAGCTCAGGGTGAGGTTGACGCATTGAATATATCAAGAGGAGATCTCTATGGTACTGCTAGAGCAATGGGCATGGGTGGTGCTTTTGGAGCATTGGGAGGTGATCTTACAGGCGTTAATATAAATCCAGCAGGTATAGCGGTTTATAGAAGCTCTGAAATAATTGGGACATTAAATTTTTCAAAAGAAAACTCTTCTGTCGGTAGATATGATGCAAGCCATTCAAATCTTAATATTGATAATCTAGGCTTTGTAGGTTATTTTCCGTTAAGAAATGATGTTCTCTCTCACATAAACTTTGGGTTTTCTTATAATAAACTGAAATCTTTTGATAAAAATATTGATGCAGTTGGAATGCCTGGTAATACAATGTTAGATTATATTGCTGATAGAAGTACAGATATAAATCCTACAAGCTTATACACTGGTGACAATTTGCCCGATCCTTTTGAATCCCAAGCTTGGTTATCTGTATTAGGTTTTAATTCTTGGCTCATTGATGATCATGAGGATGCTCTGGGACATTACTATACTCCTTTAAATACAAGCGGAGCAATAGGTAATGAGATTATATTACGCGAGAGAGGGTACATTGATAACTATGATTTTACGGTAGGTACTACAGTCAATAATATGCTAAATCTAGGACTGTCACTTTCAATTAAAGATATATCTTATCGTTTGACATCTGATTTTTGGGAAGATTATGAATATGGAAACAATTATAGATTAACAAACTGGCTGACCACTAAAGGAGCAGGTGTAAGTGCAAAATTAGGTGTTATTTACAGACCAATTAATGAGCTTCGTATAGGATTTTCATATCACACTCCTACATATTATGTTTTGACAGAAACCTTTGAAGCTGAGATTGAGGGTGACATGTCGAATTTTGTTGAAGATCCGATTTATAAGCCTACATATTTAAATTCAAGGCGTTTTTCTAATGATTATGATATGAAAACGCCAGGTAAACTTATTGCCAGTGTTGCAGCAGTATTAGGAAACAAGTTTATTTTGAGTGTCGACTATGAAATGGTAAACTACAGTAAGATGAAGTTATTTACTCCTTCAAACTCTATGGATGCTTCTAACTGGTATACTGTTGATAATGAGTATATTTCTACAGATTTTAAGAAGACATCAACAGTAAAATTAGGTGCAGAATATCGCTTTACGCCAAAGTTTTATGGAAGACTTGGTTATGCATGGATGCAGAATCCTTATGAAACGGAGTTCAAAGAGAGTGGGGATGCTTTTATTCCAAATTCAAATACTGTATACAGAATAGAGGGCGATGTCAACTATTTTACGGGAGGAATTGGTTATCGTTTTAATCAAAGCCTCTTTCTTGATTTGGCTATGGTTTATAAGACTCAAATTGATGATTTATATCCCTTTCCAAGTCTTTATACAAAAAATAGAGAAGAACTTGTAATTGATGCAAATCCCTTTGAATTAAAAAATAATAATTTAGGAGGCTTGATAACTTTAGGATATAAGTTTTAAAAAATCAATATTAATCAATCAGTTAAAAGCCAAGCTCAGTTCTTGGCTTTCTTTATGGCTTAATTCCATTAAAAGAATTAACTTTGTATAGTTAATTATTACAGTTAAAATTTTTATAAAAAATGTCTCAAGAAAAAGGATACCTTTCAAACGAAAATCGAAAAAAAGTTACGACTCACAATTTGATTGAAATGAAGCAGAATGGTGAAAAAATAACAATGCTCACCGCTTATGATTATTCAATGGCTAAGATCATTGATAAAGCTGGAATGGATGTAATTTTAGTTGGTGACTCTGCTTCAAACGTTATGGTTGGTAATTCAACAACACTACCAATGACTGTCGATCAGATGATACACCATGGAAAGTCTGTAGTAAATGGTGTGGAAAAAGCTATGGTTGTGATAGATATGCCTTTTGGGAGTTACCATGCTAGTACTCATGAAGCAGTAACAAATGCTGTAAGGATAATGCAAGAGACTGAAGCTGACTGCTTGAAATTGGAGGGTGGGGAAGAGGTTATTGATTCAGTTAGAGCTATTTTAGCCGCCGGAATACCTATTATGGGTCATCTTGGTTTAATGCCACAATCGATTAATAAATATGGCTCATATGCTTTACGAGCTAAGGATAGTTCTGAAGCAGATAAACTGATCAAAGATGCTAAATTACTTGAAGAAGCTGGTTGCTGTGGAATAGTTTTGGAAAAAATTCCAGCAGAATTAGCAAAAAAAGTATCCGAAGAATTAACTATTCCTATTATAGGTATAGGTGCTGGCCCATATGTTGATGGTCAAGTTTTGGTTATGCATGATATGCTGGGGTTGAATAAAGGATTTTCCCCAAAATTCCTAAGACGTTATGCAAATCTTTATGACATAATAATAGAAGCAGTTCAGGGCTATATTAGTGATGTAAAATCGTCTGATTTTCCATCAATTGATGAGAGTTATAATAATTAGGCATACCATTTTGTCTATTATATCAGATTATTATAGTTGGGTATTTCAATTATAAATTCGTAAGATTGATTAGTGTAATCTATCTTACAACAATAATGTGTTATACCATTCGAAACAACAATATATGGAACCCTTAAGACATTATTGTATCTAACAATTTGATCAAATGTATGCTGTGTAACTGTCGTTTTGGACTCTTTATATTCGATAATCATTAATGGTTCCAGCTGCTTATTATACACTACAGTGTCACATCTACGCGTGAGAGAATTGAGCTTTATTCCCACTTCATTTGCCATAAGTGAGATGGGATAGTTTTTTTCTGTAATAAGATAATTTACAAAATGTTGACGTACCCATTCTTCAGGAGTGAGAACAATATACTTACGTCGCAATGGATCAAAAATTTCTAATCCACTTTCACTTTTTCTGATTTTAGCATCGTAAGTTGGTAAATTTAATGAGTACATATTGTATCTTTGTTTCAAACATCTTAATTTGTGACAAAAATAGATCTTTTTTATGAGAACAAAACAGGAAATAGTTGAGAATTGGTTGCCGAGATATACAAGTAGACCTTTGAATGAGTTTACCAACTATATTTTGCTTACAAATTTTCAAAAATATGTTGACATTTTTGCTGAACATTTTGATGTTCCAATTGTAGGAATCGATGCTAACATGCCAAATGCTTCATCAGATGGTATTACAATAATCAATTTTGGTATGGGAAGTGCTAATGCTGCTACCATAATGGATTTACTTAGTGCAGTTAAACCAACTACAGTGCTATTTCTTGGTAAATGTGGGGGACTTAAGTCCAGTAGTAATTTAGGCGATTATATACTTCCAATTGCGGGGATAAGAGGTGAAGGAACATCGAATGATTATTTTCCCCCCGAAGTTCCATCTTTACCGGCATTTAGTTTAATGCGTGCGGTATCATCTAATATTCGTGACTTTGAAAGGGATTACTGGACTGGAACAGTTTATACTACAAATCGTCGTGTATGGGAGTATGATGATGAGTTTAAGAGTTATCTCAGACAGATCCGTGTAATGGCAGTGGATATGGAGACAGCAACTCTATTTACATGTGGTTTTGCAAATCATATTTCAACAGGCGCTTTACTTCTTGTTTCAGACCAACCTCTTATTTCAAGTGGCGTAAAAACTGAGGAAAGTGACAAACTTGTTACTGAAAAGTTTGTAGAAGAGCATGTGAAAATTGGTATAAAATCGCTTTCTTCTATAATCCATAATAGTTCTACAATAAAACATCTTAGGTTTGATTGGTGATGTTAGATTTTTTATATATTATCTGACTTATTTTCAATCATATTCAAATTATAAAAACACATAAATGCCTGCTTCATCAACAAAAATCAACTACGACTCTATTAAAAATGACATAATTAATCGTCGTTTTAAACCCATATATCTATTTATGGGAGAAGAATCGTTTTTTATTGATGAGCTGACTGAATTGTTATCTGACTTTGTACTTACTGAATCAGAAAAAGATTTCAATATGCTTACTTTCTACGGCGTAGATTCGGACGTTAATGAGATAATTGCTTCAGCTCGACGATTTCCTATGATGTCTGATTATCAGTTGATAATAATTAAAGAGGCTCAAAATTTAGATAAATTTGAACTACTTGATATATATGCAAAAAATCCTATGCTAACTACTATATTGGTTATTAATTACAAATATGGTACAGTTGATAGACGTAAATCAATAGTAAAAAGAATAGATAGTGTAGGAGTGGTTTTTGAGTTTAAAAAACTGTATGATAACCAAATGCCGGGTTTTATAGTATCTTATTTGAAAACAAAGGAGATAGGAATCGATGTTAAGTCAGCTCAAATGCTGTCTGATTTTGTTGGGAATGATATTAGTAAACTAATTCCACAACTTCAAAAACTTGAGGTATCATTACCGATTGAACCCAGTCAACGAAAGATTACAGCAGAGATGATTGAGCTAAATGTAGGTATAAGTAAGGATTATAATAATTTTGAACTTGTTAAGGCTGTTGCCAAGAAAGACATCACTGCAGCAAGTAAAATTGTAGATTATTTTAGTAAGAATGCAAAAGAAAATCCAATAATGGCTACTGTAGCTGTTTTATTCAACTACTTTAGTAATCTTATTGTCTGTTTTTGGTTACCGAAAAAAGATGAATATTCCATAATGAATGCTTTAAATATTAAGT
Source organism: uncultured Proteiniphilum sp. (assembly GCA_964622945.1). Lineage (GTDB taxonomy): Bacteria > Bacteroidota > Bacteroidia > Bacteroidales > Dysgonomonadaceae > Proteiniphilum. Next base: position 17,731 of record CAZURM010000007.1, on the reverse strand, counting down.
CATATTTTTTTGTGCAGGACTATATGGATGGAGTTCGAAATTATAATGCGAATAAAGTAATGAGTATTATCACTGAACTTAGGTATGTTGATGCGGCGTCTAAAGGTATTGATAATATTTCAGCAACTCATGGAGAGTTGCTGAAAGTACTTATATACAAGATAATGAGCAATTAACCTTCTACTATCCATTTGATGATTTTTTCACTCATTGGACTTTCTGTAGGTTCTACAACGTCAACTAGATTTCCATTTTCATCTATAAGGAATTTCTGAAAGTTCCAAATTACTTCCTGATCAATTTTTCCATTTTCCGATTTATGTGTAAGCCAATTGTAGATAGGTGCTTGATCTGCCCCTATTACGCTAATTTTCTCCATCATAGGAAAAGTAACACCGTAATTTAGTGTACAAAACTCCTTTATTTCAGAATTAGATCCTGGTTCTTGTTCCATAAAATTATTTGCCGGAAACCCAATTACAACAAAATTCCTGTCTTTATATCTTTCATAAAGTGCTTGTAGGTCTTCATATTGAGGCGTAAGACCACATTTTGATGCAACATTAACAACTAAAACTTTTTTATCTTTAAGTGAAGCTAAATCAAAGTCGTTCCCATCGATATCCTTTACAATGAAGTCATGAAACGTTTGTGTTGTATTCATATTGTTACTATTATTAATTTTAAGTTCATCTGCTTTTCCTGTACTTTGAATAGCAAAGAAAGTAAATAACAGTATAATCCACTGTTTAAAGTATAATTTCATAATAATTAATTAAATGTTTTTATTTTATAATACCTATAATAAAACAGATTAAACTTAAATCTGTTCATTGCATACCTAAATAATAAATATACACTTAAGACAACGATTCTGTGTCTTGTTAAAACAAATGTTGTACACAAGAACAATTATAATTTACATTTCCATACAGTAAAACAAGCCATCTTAAGTTTACATTTGTAGACCAATGCATAGTTCACAAATAGATACTACCTTCTACTATGATTAAAACACAGTGCTTACAAATGTTTATATTCGATTTAACAACTTATAAAATACTAAGTATATACTCGTTGATATCTGTATATGAATTGTTTGTGATTATTTTATTAACTTTTAAATGATGTTTTAAGCATATTCATGCCAAAGATTCAAATCTTTTGTTAAAACAAAGACTTCTATATTTAGTTACCTGCTGATTATTAGAATATTATGATGATAAAAAAAAGTTTTTGTTTATATGTATTTATATCGAAGCTGTTATAGAATATAGTTTTGTTGTTGATTCGAGCATCTTGATAAACAAATGTAATAAACAAATCTGCACTGCAATTGTTTTTGTTTGTTGTGAGTAATTTATACATTTGTAATGTGTGTCTGTTTGTAAATAATCTAGTGTATATATCATTAAATAGCTTGTTTAATATGAAAGATCGGATAAAGCTTATAATTGAGAAAGAGAATCTTACTCCTGCAAAATTTGCAGATATGTTAAATATAAATAGAGCAGTTATTTCTCATATACTAAATGGTAGAAATAATCCAAGTTTAGATGTTGTTACTAAAATTTTAGGAGAAATGAAACATATAAACCCAGAGTGGCTGATTAATGATTCTGGGAATATGTATAAAAATGAAGTGAATTATAATTATGTGCCTGAAGAACCGAGTTTATTCAATCAGAATGAAATAATTTCAGAAGACAATAAGAAAGATCTTGAAAAACATGTGGAATCAGGGCTTAAATACCATGAAAACAATTATCAATCATCAGTTATTAAGCCTGTTGAGTATGTTTCAAAAGCAGATAGAAAAATAACTCAAATAATTATTTATTATAATGACAATACTTTTGAGAAGTTTAGCCAATAATAAAGAATGTTTAAATTATAAGTAAGTCCATAAAAACGTTAAACAAATTAAAAGTAAACATATTTTGTGTCATTCCTTAATATCTTTAATATCTTTGGTTTTTAAGATTTAAATAAATATTATCAATTAAAAACCTCAATCAATATGCCTGATTTTCATTCAGCACCTAAACCAACTTTAAAACTTACAGATGCAATAGTATTAATTATTGGGATTGTTGTGGGAGCAGGAATTTTCAGAACACCCTCAGTAGTTGCATCAAACACACCTAATGATTTTTGGTTTTTAATGGTGTGGGTATTAGGAGGACTTGTATCACTAGTTGGAGCTTTATGTTATTCAGAGTTAACCACTACTTTCCCAAACGCAGGTGGAGATTATCACTTTTTGAAGCTAGCTTTTGGTAAAAAGTTTTCATTCCTTTTTGCTTGGTCCAGAGTTACAGTTACTCAAACTGGCTCTATTGCAATTCTAGCATATATTGCGGGAGATTATCTATCCCAATTATTTCCAATTGGAGCTTTCGCATCAACCTATTATTCAATAATTATAGTTTTTATACTAACATTAATCAATATTCTCGGAATTCAATTTGGTACAGGAGTACAGAAATTTCTATTAGGATTGCAGTTCATAGGTATATTTATAATTATTTTTGCCAGTTTAGTTGCAGTACCAGCAGACAGTATTGTATTTAATGAATTCCAAACAGGAATTAATCTTTCTTCGACATCCTCTATCAGCTTGGCGCTCATATTTGTTCTACTTACATTTGGAGGTTGGAATGAAGCTGCATACATATCCTCTGAATTAAAGAAAGGCAGTAAGAAAATGGCGATAGTTCTTATTGGTAGTATATTTATAATAACCTCAATCTACGTGTTAATAAACATGGCCTACCTACGTGTTTTAGGACTAGAGGGCATAGCTGCCTCAGATGCTGTAGGTGTTGATGTAATGAGAGCCACATTAGGTGACAAAGGTGTTGTAATAATTGGAATACTCGTTGTCTTATCAGCACTAACATCACTTAATTCGACTATATTTACAGGAGCTAGAACAAATTATGCACTTGGAAAAGACTTTAAGACTCTATCATTTCTTGGAAAATGGAATGGTAATAAATCAGCTCCAGTAAACTCACTAATATTACAAGGGGTTATAGCAATTGCATTAGTAATATTTGGGGCATTTACACGAAGTGGTTTTGAATCAATGGTTGATTTTACTGCACCTGTATTTTGGTTTTTCTTTTTATTTACAGGTCTCAGTCTTTTTGTACTTAGAAAAAAATATCCGAATGTAACAAGACCGTTTAAAGTACCACTTTATCCCATTACGCCAATTATTTTCGTTGTTTTTTGTTCATATATGCTTTATTCCAGCCTATCTTTCACAGGTATAGGCTCATTGATTGGAATTGTAATATTATTTTCAGGATGGTTATTTGCTATGATTTTCAGAAGCAAGTAATTTGAATTACAAACAACTCAAAGAACTTATTAAGTAACTATCTGTTTAACAATTAAAATGAAGTACTATTTACATATGCTTATAGACAAAATTATAAGAATATATTCTAAAAACCTTTTAAATAAAAAAGTATGAAATTAATCAAACACCTATTTATTTCGATTTTAGTTTTGGGAAGTATACAATTAAACGCACAACAAATTGTATTAGATGTCCCCTATGTGCCTACACCTCAAAGTGTTGTAGATGGTATGCTGAGTCTAGCTGATGTAAAGGAAGGAGAGGTAGTCTATGATTTAGGGTGTGGTGATGGTCGTATAGTTATTACTGCTGCAAAAGAGTTTGGTGCAACCGGTATTGGTGTAGATCTTAATCCTGAGAGGATTAGGGAAGCAAATGCTAATGCTGATGAAGCAAATGTAGCAGATAAAGTTACTTTCTATGAGGGAGATCTTTTTAACTTCGATTTTAGTAAAGCTGATGTTCTGACACTATATTTGCTTCCTGATGTAAACCTCAAACTAAGACCCAAGATTCAAGCCGAGATGAAGCCAGGTAGCCGTGTTGTGTCTCATGCGTTTACTATGGGTGACTGGCAACCTAATGAACAAATTAATGTAGATGGTAGAACAGTATATTTATGGATTATTCCAGAAAGATAAAAAATCATCTTCCATTTTCTCATCAAATCTCTGATAAATACCTAGTATTCTTATTATCAATTTTTTTATATTAAATTGATTTAGGTTTGTCAGAGATTTGTTTTGAATTTAATTAAAATAGAATTTAATCTTCATTTTTACTATTCACATACAATTATTTTACACTTTAAAATATAACATTGCTGAATTAAAAATTATAATGTACTTTTGTAACCAATAATATTATCTGAAATGAAAGTACTAGATTTTATTGTATGCTCTAATGAACCATTAAATGATAAAAATCATTTAATTAAAGTTGCTCCTGCTAATAATGAACTGCTACCAGAAATTTTACCAGGTCAGTTTATTCAGATTTTAGTTAATAAATCACCCAATGTGTTTTTGAGAAGACCTATATCAATAAATAACATAGATCTTAAAAACAATGAGTTGTGGATGTTGATTAAGCGAGTTGGTGAAGGAACAGAGAAAATATGCGACATTGTTTCAGGAGATACAATGAATCTTATATTCCCACTTGGAAACTCCTTTTCAATACCTGATGAAAAAGCCAAAGTATTGCTCATTGGTGGTGGTGTTGGAACAGCTCCTTTGCTATTCTTAGGAAAAGTACTTAATGATAAAGGATTTAATCCTGATTTTTTACTTGGAGGTCGATCTAGTTCAGATATCTTACAACTATTAGATTTTAAGCAATTTGGAGATGTTTATTGTACAACAGAAGACGGATCATTTGGTGAAAAAGGATATGTAACCATGCACTCTATATTACAGAATAACAAGTATGACTTTATTTATACTTGTGGTCCCAAGCCAATGATGATTTCAGTAGCACAATATGCAAAAGAAAATAAAATTGAGTGTGAAGCATCATTAGAGAATCTTATGGCATGTGGTTTTGGAGCATGTTTATGTTGTGTAGAAAAAACTGTCAGAGGTAATATCTGTACATGTACAGAAGGACCTGTATTCAATATAAAGGAATTAACATGGTTGGATTAGAAGTACAAATAGGTGATCTAAAACTAAAAAATCCGGTGACAACTGCTTCGGGTACTTTCGGTTATGGAATTGAATACAAAGATTTTATTGATCTTAATAAATTAGGTGGCATTTTTGTTAAGGGAACAACATTGGAGCCACGTCAGGGCAATGATTATCCCAGAATGGCTGAAACTCCATCGGGAATGCTTAACTCAGTGGGACTACAAAATAAGGGTGTTGATTATTTCGTGTCTCACCTATACCCAATTATAAAAGAGTATGACACCAATATCATTGTCAATGTTTCAGGATCAACAATAGAGGATTATGTGGCTTGTGCTGAAAAGTTGGCAGATTTAGATAAAATGCCTGCAATTGAATTAAATATTTCGTGTCCTAATGTGAAAGAAGGAGGAATGTCGTTTGGCGTATCACCTGAATCTGCTGAAGAAGTGACTAAAGCAGTGCGAGATGTATTCCCAAAAACATTGATTGTTAAATTATCACCGAATGTTACCAGTATTAGTGATATAGCAAGAGCCGTTGAAGCTGCCGGTGCAGATTCAATATCGCTTGTAAATACATTTTTGGGTATGGCTATAGATATAGAAAGTAGAAAACCTAAACTCTCAACAATAACAGGAGGGCTTTCTGGGCCATGTATCAAACCAATTGCAGTTAGAATGGTTTGGGAAGTATATAATGCAGTGAAAGTACCTATTATAGGAATGGGAGGAATAAGCAGTTGGCAGGATGCTATTGAATTTATTCTTGCTGGTTCTTCAGCAATACAGGTTGGAACATACAATTTTATAGATCCTGAAATATCAGTAAAAATCCTGAAAGGTATTGAAGAATATCTAGAGTTATATAATATCTCATCAGTTGGAGATATTGTTGGTCAAATGTGTAAATAATCTATTGTTTTTCTAATAAGTGATTCAATATTAATCAAAATACTATCATTTTGTATTATTATTTGAGTATTTATTTGACAAAATGAGAAAAAACCATATCTTTGTTTATTAAAACAGATATTTAACTATTATATGATTATTCAGGCTATGCCAAAATTACAAATCCCAGTTGATTACGTTCCACTACTTAATTTGAAGCAAACTGAGCTTGGTATAAAAAACATCAAGGATTTTTTTCAGGTTAATTTATCATCAGAATTACGTCTACGACGAGTAACAGCACCTCTTTTTGTGGAAAGTGGTACTGGAATAAATGATGATCTTAATGGAGTAGAACGTCCTGTTCGTTTTCCAATAAAGGATATGGGTGATAAAAGTGCTGAAATTGTGCACTCACTCGCAAAATGGAAGCGATTGACACTTGCTGACTATGAAATTGAAGAGGGTTTTGGTATTTATACTGACATGAATGCAATTCGTGCAGATGAAGAACTGGATAACATTCATTCACTATATGTTGATCAATGGGATTGGGAGCTTGTAATTAATGAAAAAGACAGGACTGTTGATTATCTTAAACAGATTGTCAGAAGAATATATGCGGCAATGCTTCGTACTGAATATCTTGTATTTGAACTGTTTCCATCAATCAAACCACAATTGCCTTCCGAAATTACATTTATTCATTCAGAGGAACTTTTACAGAGATATCCAAGCATGAATGAAAAACAGCGTGAAGATGCTATAACAAAAAAATTCGGAGCTGTATTTGTTATTGGTATTGGAGCAATTCTTTCAAACGGTAAGCCACATGATGGACGTGCTCCTGATTATGATGATTGGAGTTCTGCTAATAATGATGGATTTCAAGGATTAAATGGAGATCTTTTACTTTGGAACCCAGTATTAAAAAAAGCTGTTGAGATTTCATCAATGGGTATTCGTGTCAATGCAGAATCACTTGAAAGACAACTTAAATCACTTGGACAAGAACAGCGCCTTTCTTTATATTTTCATAAAAGACTGATGAATAATGAACTCCCTTTATCTATTGGTGGTGGAATTGGTCAGTCACGCTTATGTATGTATTACCTTAGGAAAGCACATATTGGTGAAATACAATCAAGTATTTGGCCTCAAGAAATGAAAGAAGAAGCACGAAAAAAAGGTGTATTTCTAATATAGAATTTGTTTATAAATGTATGTGAAAATTGAAGAGAGCTGGAATGAACAATTGAAAGATGAATTTGGGAAGCTCTATTTTAAACGTTTAACAGATTTTGTGCGTGAGGAGTATACTAATAATAAAATTTATCCTCCTGCAAAATTAATTTTTAATGCATTTAATTCATGTCCATTTAAAGAGGTTAAGGTAGTTATTGTTGGACAAGATCCTTATCATGAACCTGGTCAAGCACACGGATTATGTTTTTCTGTTAAAGAAGGAGTGAAAATTCCTCCATCTTTAGTCAACATTAACAAGGAAATATATGATGATTTAGGAAAACAAATGCCAATATCCGGCAACCTTGATAGATGGGCGAAACAGGGTGTATTTCTTCTTAATTCTATTTTGACAGTCAGAGCACATCAAGCTGGATCACACCAGAATAAAGGATGGGAAGAATTTACTGACGCTGTTATTAAAAAGTTATCAGAAAAGTGTGATCATCTAGTGTTTATATTGTGGGGTGCATATGCACAACGAAAAGGATCATCTATTAACACGCAGCGCCATCTCATTTTAAAATCACCTCACCCTTCACCACTTTCTGCACATAGAGGATTTTTTGGGAATAAACATTTCAGTACTACTAATAAATATCTTATTAAAAACGGAAAAGACCCCATAGAATGGTAGTTTTTTTGTCCATGGGGTCTTAGCAATTTATATAATCATTTATATTGATTCAACTATTTGGAATATGCTATTATAATTATCCAACACTACCTTCAAGTGATATCTGTAGTAGTTTTTGAGCCTCAACGGCAAATTCCATTGGGAGTTTGTTTACGACTTCTTTAACATAACCATTCACAATTAAACCGATAGCCTCCTCCTCACCTAAACCACGTTGGTTACAATAAAATATTTGATCTTCACTAATTTTCGAAGTTGTAGCTTCATGTTCAAGCACAGCACTTGGATGTTGTATATCAGTATAAGGAAAAGTGTGTGCACCGCAATGATCAGTAAGCAATAAACTATCACATTGCGAGTGATTACGAGCGTTTTCGGCCTTTTTTGTTACTTTAACCAGCCCCCGATAGCTGTTTTGGCTACTACCCGCTGAAATGCCTTTAGAAACAATCCTACTTCGGGTATTCTTTCCAATATGTATCATTTTAGTTCCTGTATCAGCCTGCTGAAAGTTATTAGTAACAGCTACTGAGTAAAATTCTCCTACTGAATTATCACCAGCTAGGATGCATGAGGGGTATTTCCAGGTAATTGCTGATCCTGTTTCAACTTGAGTCCATGAAATTTTTGAGTTCTTTCCTTTACAAAGACCTCTTTTAGTTACAAAATTATATACACCACCTTTACCATTTTTATCACCAGGATACCAGTTTTGTACTGTTGAATATTTTATTTCTGCATTATCAAACGCTATAATTTCTACTATAGCAGCGTGGAGTTGATTTTCATCACGCATAGGTGCTGTACATCCTTCCAAATAACTCACATATGAATCTTCGTCAGCAATAATAAGTGTACGTTCAAACTGACCAGTATTAGCTGTATTTATACGGAAGTAAGTGGATAACTCCATTGGACATCGAACCCCTTTAGGAATATAAACAAATGAGCCGTCACTGAATACTGCAGAGTTAAGAGCTCCAAAAAAGTTGTCCTTATAATTTACCACACTTCCAAGATATTTTCTAACTAGGTCAGGGTGGTGTTTTACTGCATCACTAAACGAACAGAATATTATGCCTTTTTCAGCAAGTACCTCTTTAAAAGTAGTTTTAATTGAAACACTATCCATAACAGCATCTACTGCAACTCCCGTAAGTTGTTTCTGTTCTTCAAGTGGAATACCCAAACGCTCAAAAGTTTTAAGAAGTTCAGGGTCAACTTCATCTAAGCTATTAGGATTTTTCTTTTTGGAGGGATCTGCATAATAAATAATGTCCTGATAATCGATTTCCGGAATATTCAAGTGTGCCCATTTTGGCATCTCCATTGTTTGCCAATGGCGAAAAGACTTCAATCTATATTCTAGCAACCATTCAGGTTCTTCTTTTTTTTCTGATATAAGTCTGACAACATCCTCATTCAGTCCTTTTTCAATTACATATGTCTCTACATCTGTAACGAAACCATATTTATAATCTTGACTGGTTAATTCAGTTAATATTTGATCTTGATCTAATTCTTGCATATTTTCTCATTTTAAAGAAATAATTATATTATAAATTTAAGGAGATTATAGAATCATACCTTATAATTTAAAGTACTTATTTATAGGTTTTGTTTTGCAAAGATAAAGCTTTTTTATAAATAATCTTTTATAGCACTGAACCTGTGAACAAACAATCTAATATAAATGTTAAAAGGAAGAAAATTATTAATCAATATATATATGAATATGAAAAAAACATTCCTGTTTTTTGTAACGTTTCTCACTGGATTTAGTTTGATTGCTCAATCACAATATAAAGTGGATCTTGCTCATACATCAGTTAATTTCAAAATAAAACACAATGGAATTACTTTTGTTGCTGGAAAATTTGAAAAGTTTGATGGTGGAATAATTGGCAGTATGGCAAATCCAGAGCAAGCACGAGTTTTTTTTAATATAGATGTTGCAAGTATAAATACGAGCGTTAAAATGCGTGATGACCATTTATTAAGGGGTGATTTCTTTGATGTGGAAAAATTTCCATCCATGACCTTTGAGAGTACATCTATAGAAAAAATATCAAACGAAAACTACAAAATGAATGGAAAATTACAAATAAAGGATGTCACAAAAGATGTTACATTTGATGTAGTTTATGGTGGCTCAGTGGTAGATAGTAATGGAACAGAAATTGTGGGTTTTGTAGCTAATAATACAATCAACCGACTGGATTACAATATACTATATGGTCAGGATGGTGCTGGAGTTGGTACAGATGTTTATATAACCCTCTTTCTTGAATTTAAAAAGGAATAATAAAAGGGATATTCACATAGCTCAGCTATTAATTGTCTTTTAAAAAATATCTAGCAATAATACCTTTAGGCAGTATAATGTTTGATAACTCTGAATAGGGTACAGTCACATCTATTACACCCATTGCATAAGGAGCAATTTCATATTGATTGTATGAATAATGAATGGCATATTCGCTCAACCAAAAGTTGTCATTAGGAACAATATCTTCAATAGTGAAAAATCCTTTCATGAGTAATGATTCAGGAGCTTCTACATCATATTCTTTCATAAGGGTTTGTATTATTTTGTCAGTAAGCTCTCTATAATAACCCGGAGCAAAAAGATCTTCTTCTGAAATAGTAACTAATTCGTTTAAATCGATATTACTATAAGTTATACGATAAGATCCATGAGCACCTCCCTCATAATCACTATATTCTACTGCATAGCTAAGAAGTGAATCGTTCTGAAAAAGTATTTTGTTACCAGTAGACATATAGTACCAGTACCATGCAGGCGGTTTTCCACTTAATCGTGCCTGATCTTCATAATACATATTTGAAATGGACTGATATCTGGCAGTGTACTCTTTAATATACTGATCTACTGCATTGTTAGGAGTCATGGAGTCAAATACTGTACTTCCAAAAAATGTACCTTTAAAAATTTGTTGAAGCCTTGCTGTACTTTCGTTATCGCGGTATCTTACAGGATAAGTGAATGAAAGATTTACATCAGCATAAGGCAATGTAGTGTCATTTTCATGTAATAATGGAATATTTTTTTGAATAACAATACTATCATAAACGATTTCTGTTGATTTTATTGTACCAGCATTATTTCTGCATGAAACAAAAAACACAATAGATAATAGTATATAAAGAGTTGAGTTAATTACAATTCTTGTTCTCATATATAAAAATAATATGCTTTGATATATTATTGTATAATTTGTTTAATAGCACCTAGTTCCGGATAGAAACGCACTATAACAGGTTGTTTATTATTTTCAAACATTTTTTTAACTAATACATCTTGTGAACCGAATTGAACAACATCAACTTCTATAGATTTTAAAGTTTTGTTGTTCAATTCAACTGTCAATTCACCTTTTCCTGGAATATTATATACAATACCCTCAGATAGTTTATTTTCCAAACGCTGAATATCTCTTTCTGACAGCTGCATTTGAATTTCTGGAGTAGTGCGTTTAATAGATAAATATATTGGATCACCTGCAAGGTTATCCGCATCAATCGGTCCAAGTTTTTCTGAAAAACGAGCAATAATCTCTCTATTTATATTATTATTTTCAGGAATAATATAGTATGATTCTACAAAATATTCAATTGATATGCTTCCTGAAAACAGCTCAGTTAAAGCCTTTTCTTGTCTATTGATTTCATCCATAACAACATTATAGGCATTACCATCTGGAGGCATATTAACAGCTTCTCCTGACAATATATCATTCCTGTTACGACGCAAATCAAATATTTGTCTAGCAACTAACTCAGCCTGTTTTGCTATTGAACCCGCCATAAGCGTTTCTTGTGAAAAATAACGACGAGGATTTTCAATATTTGTTTCACTTGCCGGGATAAGTCTTTCGGTTTCAGGTACATTTTCTGGTTCAGAGTTAATTGATACAATAAGTCCGTCTTCCCTTAAATAAACAAATGGTTCAACACTTTTAGGTCTAAATTCAACCATAAAAGAGTTGTTTTTATCAGGTATTCCTTTATTTATTATTTCTATACTTTCTAGTGTATGTATAACTCTATCTTCTGTCACAGGATTGTCCACTGCAAGATAATTCTGAGCATATGAATAAAAGTCACCTCTACTATAAGTTGTTTTCTTTACTAGCAATTCAATAACAAATGATGTTTTGGGCAGTGAATATATAACTCCAAATTCATTAGCTCTTACTGCATTCACTCTTACTGTTTTTTGAGCACTGGCACAGGATGTTATTATAAGTAAGAGGGGTAGAATTAAACTTTTTGCTCTCATCATTGAAAATATTTTAAAGATATCATTGTATTCTCATGTAAAATAAACATGAATAATTTTTGATAAATGTCTATAATTTAATTAGCCGATTTAAATTGTTCAAGAAAACGAATATCGTTTTCTGAAAACATTCTGAGATCCTTAACCTGATATTTAAGATTAGTTATTCGTTCTATACCCATGCCCAATGCATACCCAGAGTATATTTTACTATCAATACCACAATTATCGAGTACGTTAGGATCAATCATACCACATCCTAGTATTTCTACCCAACCAGTATATTTACAAAATGGGCAACCTTTGCCACCACATATATTACATGATATATCCATTTCGGCACTTGGCTCAGTAAAAGGGAAGTATGAAGGTCTAAGTCGAATGTTTGTATTTTCTCCGAACATCTCTTTGGCAAAGAAAATCAGGGCTTGTTTTAAATCTGCAAAAGAAACATCTTTATCGACATAAAGCGCTTCTACTTGGTGAAAGAAACAATGTGCCCTGTAAGAAATAGCCTCGTTCCTGTATACTCGCCCCGGACAAATTATTCTTATGGGAGGCTGAGCATTTTCCATTACTCGAGTTTGTACTGACGACGTATGAGTACGCAGCACAATCTGGGGATCATTTTGTATAAAAAAGGTATCCTGCATATCACGTGCAGGATGATCAGTTGCAAAATTTAGAGAGGAAAATACATGCCAATCATCTTCAACCTCAGGGCCTTCCGAAATAGAGAAACCAAGTTTTTTGAATATATTGTTAATTTTCTCTTTAACTATAGAAATTGGATGTCTAGTGCCTAATGGAATAGGATAAGCAGAACGAGTAAGATCGATATTCAGAAAACTAGCATCTTTACTATCAAACTGCTCTTTTAATAAATGTATTTTATCAGTTACTTTTTGTTTTAATTCATTTATTTTTATTCCAATTTCACGCTTCTGGTCGGAGGAAACTTTTCGAAAATCGTCCATCAAAGTTGGGATAACACCTTTTTTACTTAAATACTTAATACGTAGTGCTTCCAGCTCTTTAGGATTAGATGCTGTTATCTGTTCTATTTCGGAAAGAAGAGATTCAATTTTATTTATCATTTGTAGTTAATACTTATAGTTCAATACTTTCACAAAAATACAGATTTTATTACTATTATCTTCTGTTTTAACTTGAAAGATTCAACATGAATTACTAATTGATTTTTTTATTGTACATTTGTTTTAACTGTTTTATGAATATGATAACCAAAGTACAGAAATTTATACAAAAAGAAAAACTTGTTCCAAACAATGCAAAAATTATTGTAGGATTAAGTGGTGGAAAGGACTCCATGGCATTATTAGACATATTGATTCTTTTAGGATATCACTGTATAGCAGCACATTGTAATTTTCATTTAAGAGGCAATGAATCAGATCGAGATGCAGAGTTTGTTAAGAGTTGGTGCAAAAAGATTGATATTCCATTCATACGTATGGATTTTGACACAAAAGACTATGCTGAAGATAGAAAAATATCAATTGAGATGGCAGCTCGCGAGTTGCGATATGAGTGGTTCAATGTTTTATATAAACAGTTTGAGGCAGATGCCATCGCAGTAGCGCATCAAAAAGATGACTCTGTAGAAACCGTTTTACTTAATTTAATACGGGGTACGGGAATTAAAGGTCTAGCCGGTATTTCTTCAAGGAGTGGTTATGTTATAAGACCTTTACTTTGTGTTTCTCGTACTGAAGTAGAAGATTATATAATCAAACGCGATATATTATTTGTTACTGACAGTACAAATGATCTAGACATATATATGCGTAACTACCTAAGATTAAATATTATACCTAAATTAGAAGTTCTTAATCCATCGGTCAAGGAGTCTATTTTGCGAACATCACAAAATATTTTAGAAGCAGAGAAAATATATTCAGATTCAATCAGAAAATTGATTGAAAAAATATTTATAGATAATAAAATCAATATATCACTTTTGAAGGAATCAGTATCACCCCAATCAGTATTGTTTGAACTTCTATATCCATATGGGTTCAGTGTTTCCACTATTAGTGATATTTTTAAATCTATTGATTCAACTCCAGGAAAAGTTTTCTTTTCAGATAATTACAGGTTAATAAAAGACCGTTTATATTTTATTCTTGACCAAGTTACAGATGAACCGAATAAAAATAATGAGCTTTATTTGATAGAAGAAGGCATAAATGAGATTAAATCTCCTTTACATTTAGTTTTCAGAAAAGATAATATGCCAGTCAACATAAATAAAAACAAGAATATCCTTTATGTAGATGCAGATAAGCTTGAATTTCCTCTAGTTATACGGAAATGGCAACCTGGTGATTGGTTTATACCTTTAGGAATGAATGGTCGAAAGAAACTAAGCGATTATTTTACTGATCGCAAATATAGTCTTAAAGACAAAAGTGAAAAATGGGTGATTCTTTCAGGAGAAGATATAGTTTGGGTTGTTAATGAACGATTAGATGATAGATTTAAAATAACAAACAAAAGCAAAAACATTATCATTGTTGAATATGTTGATAAATAAAGTTAATTAATGCAACGTTTTTCATTTTTTTTCGTCTAATTAATTAAAAGGAGCCAAATGTCTAAAAACAACCAAAATAAAACAATATATATGAAAAGTAATACAATAAAAGATATATTAGTTGTAGGTGCATTTGTAGGTGTAGCCTATTATGTTACTTATTATTATCGCAAGAAAAAGCAAAAGGTCAGAGATATGCGTGAAACTCTCCATTTTCAACTATTTTGATAACCATATAAATCAATAATATTTACATTTGCTATTTATATAATAATGGTATTTTTGTACCTTTGTTATATATAATTGTAGAAAATATAAGAATAACAATCTGATTATTGAAATCAGCAGTAATAGTATGCTTACACTTAAAGTAATAAACGAAAACCCAAATGAGGTTATAAACCGTCTTTATAAAAAGAATTTCGATGCTAAAGAAATTGTAACCCAAATAATTGAACTAGACGCTATTAGAAGAAACAGTCAAACTTCACTCGATGGAATATTATCAGAAATTAACTCGATTTCCAAATCGATAGGATTTTTTATAAAAAATAACAAAAAGGAGGAAGCATCTGTAGCCAAAGATAAAGTTAACTCTCTCAAAGAAATATCCAAAGATCTTGAAACGAAACTAAAGAGTGCCCAAGAAGAAATAGAAAAATTACTTGTTACCGTACCCAATCTCCCCCACAACTCAGTTCAAAAGGGTAAAGGTGCCGAGGATAATCAGATAGAACGAGAAGGTGGTATGATGCCATCTATTCCTAAAGATGCTTTACCACATTGGGAGCTTGCTAAGAAATATAACATTATTGATTTCGAGCTTGGTGTAAAGATAACTGGTGCTGGATTCCCAGTATATAAAGGAAAGGGAGCCAGGTTACAGAGGGCTTTAATTAATTTTTTTCTGGACAATGCCTATGACACAGGGTATCTAGAGGTTCAACCCCCATATTTAGTAAATAATGATTCTGGCTTTGGAACTGGACAATTGCCAGATAAAGAAGGACAGATGTATCACATTGAACTTGATAGTCTTTATTTGATACCTACCGCTGAAGTTCCAATTACAAATCTTTATAGAGATGTTATTCTGGATGAAAAGGAACTGCCTATAAAGAATACAGCATATTCAGCTTGTTTTAGAAGAGAAGCCGGTTCGTATGGTAAAGATGTTCGTGGATTAAATCGTTTACATCAGTTTGATAAGGTAGAGATTGTTTGTATAGATAAACCTGAAAACTCCTATACACGTTTAGATGAAATGGTTCTTTATGTACAAACATTAATAGAAAAGTTGGAACTTCCGTGGCGTATACTTCGATTATGTGGTGGTGATATGAGCTTTACTTCAGCTTTAACATTTGATTTTGAGGTTTATTCTGCTGCTCAGGGACGCTGGCTTGAAGTCAGTTCGGTTTCTAACTTTGAAAGTTATCAGGCAAACCGGTTAAAATGTCGTTATCGTGATGAAAATCGAAAAATACAGCTTTGTCATACTCTAAATGGAAGCGCATTGGCTCTTCCACGTATAGTTGCTGCATTACTGGAAAACAACCAAACTCATAAGGGCATCAGAATACCTAAAGCTTTGATTCCTTATTGTGGATTTGAGTTTATTGATTAAATTCAAGAAATGATATGATATAAAATAACTAGATAATTTGTCATTTTTTTTCAAGCATTTTTAAGAGTTGAAAAATTGCGAGATTTGCAGTTCTTTCGATGTTTTCAACTCGGCTGTTGCCTACATTATATTCAACAGAATTGATATCATCATTGTATAACGTAGAAATCCAAACAGTACCTACTGGTTTATCCTTAGTGCCTCCATCAGGTCCCATAATACCCGAAACAGCGATACTGCAGTCTGTACGAAGTTTACTGGCAATAGTACGAGCCATCTGCTCGACAACCTCTTTGCTCACAGATCCCTTTGATTTAATCGTTTTCTTGTCAACAACAAGTAGCTCTTCTTTAACCAGATTATCATATGAAATAATACTACCTTTATAATAATTGGAAGCTCCAGGTACGACAGTGATTTTATGAGAAACAAATCCTCCTGTACAACTTTCAGCAGTAGAGATTGTTAAATGCTTTTTATAAAGTTTTTCTCCAAGTAATTCTTCAGGCATCTTTACACCTTTAGATACGAAATTAGAATCTAGTATTTTTTTTAATTTCAATGCCTGTTGTTTGATTTCTGGTAATCGTTCTTTTCCCAAAACAGATAAACGTAACCTTATATAACCAAGATATGGTAAATATGCAATAGAGAAATCATGTGGAAGTTGTTGTTCAAATTCAGCAAGTTGAGTTGCCAAAGCAGATTCAGTAATACCAGCTACAATACAAGAACGACTTATATATTGAGTAGCTTGAAATTTTTTCTGTAGAAGTGGAATAATATCATTTTGAATTGAATGTTTCATTTCAAACGGAACTCCTGGCATGGAAACAAGCACTTTTTCATTCTTATCAAACCAGAGAATAGGTGCAGTACCAAACTTGTTTTGGATAACTGTGCAACTTGCCGGAACGTAAGCCTGTTTTTTTGTTAATTGGTTTAATGATAAATTCCTTCTTATAAAAATCGATTCTATGTTTTGCAATACCTTATCATTGAATTCGAGAGCAGTATGAAAGTACTGGCAAAGCGTATGTTTAGTAATATCATCATTGGTTGGACCCATGCCTCCTGTTAGAAGTAAAATATCGGCTCTTTTAAAAGCAATATCTATGGCTTCGATTATATTAACAGATTGATCACCTACAGAGGTTATAGCTTCTATTTCAAAACCATGTTGTGTTAATTCGCGTGCCAACCAAGAAGAGTTGGAATCAACAATTTGTCCAATAAGTATCTCATCTCCAATAGTAATAATCTCAACTTTCATATGAATCAATTTATTATAAGGAATGCAAATTAAGTTATTATCTTTCAGAAAAGAAAAAAGGAATACATTTATTTTTTTTATCTAACAGATTGTTATATCTTTGCCCACCGAAAATTGCCAATAATATTAAACAAAAGGTAAAATGAAAAAAGAGATTCATCCCGATAATTATCGTCCGGTAGTTTTTAAAGATAT
>CAZURM010000006.1:0-57060 GCA_964622945.1 uncultured Proteiniphilum sp. | reverse complement strand
AACCTAGACAAACAGGACCAGAATCTGTTGTGCTACCATTACACCATAAGACAATTTATTCTGTACAGGAGTGCGAAAGTACAAAAAATGTGATAATCAAAGAAATATTTCTAAGAAAAACGCACGTATAGCTTATCGTGTAATTTCATCCTGCAAACATAGCTTTATTGATGCTGAAAGTTATTTATACTTACGCTAATTAATTTGAATACGTTTACTTGCGTTCATATTTTTAATTAACTCATAGCCCCATAAACCTAGTGCAATGAGCTCTATGAAGCCTGAAAATGCAATAAAGTTAAAAGCTTCGGGATAAAAATCGGTTAATATTTGAGCTGTTATGCGCCAAGTGTTGCCAATATTGAATATAATAAAAACAGCCCAAAGTGAGTTTGTCTTTTTGACATCAATACCTGCAAATCCTGGCACTACTTTACTGGAAACAGCTATAATCATCATCGTGATAAAGCCTACTGTCAGTGCATGACGATATGCTCCAAAGTAAGCATGTGAGAATGGATTTTCTCCTCCTGTCATAGGTAAATATATTTTAAACATATAGTAGAGACCAAATACCAGAAGCAGCGAAGCCACTATAAACCAAATATATGCAGCTCTAATAAATTTCAGACTACGATCTTTCCTGTTGGCGGGTATACTTTTAAATAGTCGGAACTGTATGGGAGTGCCAATAGCTGCTATTAGAAGTATTATATAGGTTATGCCGTTAGCAGCATGCCACCAATGCACACCGGTAGTCATTCCTGCTGTGAAAGAGACAACGCCCAAAAGGATGGCTCCATTAACTCCCCACAATAAGAATCTTCTCCAGCTTTTAGAAGGCTCTCGAAAACCATATGCATGTGGTAGGATGTGTAGAGATACACCAAGAATCATAACCACGGCAATTCCAAGTGTTTGAATGTCGCGATACGGTATATTGAATGCTGACACATTAAATAGAAACTCGTCTTGTGTTGCGGCAGACTCAAACAACCAAAAGATTATAGGATTTATAATTGATGCAACAAGAAACCAAAAGAGAGCAGTGTAGGTGAATCCTTCAATATTCCTCCTGACAGTAGCACCGCGTAAAGTGATTACTATTACCAGAACGAAGATTGCGGTAGCTATTACTTGTATAATACCTGCAGAAATGCCAAGCAACAGGTATGGCGACCTTGGTGCTATAACGTGTGCAAAGGCTTGAAGCAGAATACCGAAAATCATTAACGGTAATGTCAAAAAAGCCAAACGAGGTTTCCATAAAGATATTCCGGCAAAGTGAGGTAATGCTTTGTATGAAAAGCCCATTATGAACATACCAACAAAGCCGAAAACCATGGCATGTCCGTGTGCTAATACCCAAGAGTAGTCGATTCCGTGAAAACTTTCTTCAAATCCTATCAACATAAGATTGATAGCCCCCCACATACATCCTAATGTAAATATGGTGACCAGTGCAGTGATAAAAAAATAATGATGAATTTTGTGGACGTTATTCATTGTAGCTAATTATTTATTTGCCTGAACAACAATTAGAATCTCTTTTCTTTAAAAAAGAGATTTAAAAGAATTCAAACAGCTGTGATTACGAAACGACAAATATATAAAAATTTTAATTTAAAGTATAACAGTCTTATCCCTATAAAAATCGACCAGAGATTTATATATTGGATGTTCTATTAAAATTTGGGTGTTTCCAACAAGAAATAGTTGTTGTCGTGCTCGGGTTAAAGCAACATTCAACTTACGATCCACAGTTTCGTCATGGTTAGTATTGATAAGGTATTTAAATTGCTTAGGTTGGTTAATGCAGAATGAGACTATTATTATATCGCGTTGACTACCTTGAAAACGTTCTACTGTATCAATCATAATGTTGTCGACATCAGATATTTTAGCTTCGGAGAGATTATGCTTTATAAGTGCGATTTGATTTCGGTAAGGTGCAATAATTCCAATATTACTGCTTTCATATATTATGCCGTTGTCATTATAGACTCTTTGAATTGATTTAACAAGTTGTACGATAATCTGAGCCTCTATAAGATTAATCTTATTTGATGTTTTTTGTTGTTCTATTTTTTCAGTTGAAAATAATGCCGTTCGTTTAGTGGCTACGTATTGATCATAAATGTTTTCGTTGTTATATTCTAATTTCCATTTTTCTGTTTGCCAGTCAAGCACAGAAAATAGATTGTTAAAATAGAACTGCGTTGATGGAAAGGCTGCTATATCATTATGCATCCTACCCTGATGAGTAAGTTGAGCAAATGAGTGAGTTGATCCTTGCGTTTCACATCTGCGTAAAAGTCTCTCAAAAAGCGATTCCCGACAATCGGTTATACCTATTTCCTGCAATTGAGTTTCTTTTATTTTGGAGTCCTCTGCTGTCTGTAGAACAATAGTGGTAAGTTGATTATGGTCGCCAATCATAATAAATTTATTAAAACGAGGGAGTAAACCAATTATCTGAGGCTCTAATATTTGCGATGCCTCATCAATAATGGCAACCTGAAATGTTTTTATCGAAAACAGCTCCATTTTACCAATAATAGATGCAAGAGTGGAAATAAATATGCGAGTTTTATTAATTTCTTTTCGGAGTGAATCTCTGTCAGCTGCTTCTTCTGAAACTGATTGCAGTAGCCTGTGCTGATAAGCTTCGTCGCAAGAAAACTGACTACCCACTCTAATATATTTATCACATTCGCCATTGTAGTAACCAAAAGCAGCATTTATAGCATCGCAAAGCTCATCCACGGCACGGTTAGTATATGCAATAACCATAATATTTATATCAGGCATTTTGTAATACTCTTCGATTAGCCGTCTTGCAAAAATTGATGTTTTGCCTGTTCCTGGTGGTCCCACGATAAGAAAATAATCTTCAGCATTAATGGCCTGACTTATAATGTTTTTGGGATAAGTGTTTTTCTCAGAAACTATGTTTGCATGTTCATTAATAGACTTAACAGTATTATCAGCAGTTTTTGTAGGTTTGATACACTCATTTGTAGTATCACTACTGTTATGTTGTTTTATACCCAACAATAAATCTCTTTTTTGTTTGGGTGATGATATGAATTCAAAAAGAATCTTATACATATTATTGATAGATGAGTCGAGTGAATCATGTTCAACAGCCCATAGTTGATTGTTCTCAAAATAGTTGCGATTTTTCTGCTTGTAACGAAACCTCACCTCTACTTTTTCAGCTGTTATCTTAGCTACTGAGCCTTTTAAAATCTGTTTGTTTAGAACAGTATCCCTCACATCATTTCTGGGATAAACAATACATATATCACCATCTCGAAAATTTACAACTTCATTATCCTTTTCATCCCCATTTATATGATTGTTTTGTGGTCTGCTGAAGACAATAGTCATGTCATTTGCCGAATCATTAATCTCATGTATGGTAAGGTTATAAATCACATTAAGAGCATCTGCTCGCTCATTAAAACTGCTGTTCCATAAAGAAGCAATGCCTGTTGGTGTTTCATAATCCACATTTCCTGTTTTGTGAAGATATAACTCTCTGGAAATAAATTGTGTAAATCTGGAGAAATAGAGCATCTCAATCTCTGTTGTTTGAGAGATGACAGACTCAAATAATTTAATCTTATTTATATAGAATTTAGGTAATCTGTTTTCAGTATTTAATTGCAAGAATATAGATTTAATGATGGACTCGACGGAACTTAATTCGCCCGACATTATATTATGTTCATTAATAATAATTAGATTTCTAAGATTTAGAATAGATTTTTCAAGATCGCCATCAATACTTGCCATTCTGATATTTTCTTTAGGAGTATTAGCAGCAGCATAAAGAATTGCTGCTTCAACATAAGATTTATCCTCTCCAAAAACAGTGTCAATCATTAGTCGATATACAAAAGTCTGTACTTTATGATTAAGCGTAATCTTTGAAGGATTATTAGCAGGGTAAGGCAACTTCCCCGATTTAAGTTCAATAATCTTAGCATCTTTAGAAGAAGGGTGAATGTGAAGCAAGTCTAGTCGCCCCTGAAAGCCGTACTTAACGCTAAAAAATGAAGGCTCCAGAGTACAATGGTTTACATCAATCCCTATATTTATAAAATCGTCTCGAACAACACGTTTGATATTTTCAAACAGTTGACGCGCCTTCTTCATAAATACTCTGAAATCATTTTCTGAATTTATATCTTCACAGCTTGTATACTCAAAAGGTGATTGTTTGAATGACTTAAAGAAGACTTCATCAAATGATACTTTATCAATATCATCAGCAAAGACCAGCTCATCAAGGAAAAAGTTGGCCAAGTTTCCCAAAAGCAGGTATGATCGATTTTCCATAGTCTCAAATCTGTTACGTAGAAAATGTAGAGGTGATATAAGATAATCCTGAAAACATTCTGATATAACTGAAGCATCGATAAGATAATCAGGCTCAAGAATAATATAAGTAGGGATTAAAAATCCATGCTCATCTTTAAATGAATTGATAAGGTTGAGTTTTGCCCCTTCCCAAAACTGTTCTACGGAGGGACTGAATATATGGTTGTCAGGTTTGACATCATATCGTACTATGCAATATTTTTCAGGTCCATCTAGAATGAAACAAATTAATAGTTTTTTTTCATGGTTTATTTTGAGTATTTCTACCTGAAGTACATCAGGCGCAATAAACAATAAGTTTGAATTCATATTGGATTGTAGGAAATATAAGGACTAGAATCAAAAGTACAAAAATTGTTTTGCATCACAAATTGTTCATATAAGCTTTTTGTTTTTGGTTTACAAAAGGTATCTTTGTGTATATATTGATTTCATTTCATTAAGCTATATGACCATAATCTGTCCTCTATGTGGTAAAATTAAACCTGAAGATTCGCTTTTTTGTGATGCTTGCTCTGATAAATTAAATAATGATTTTGAGATCAATATTCATGAAAATAATCACATCACTTCAAATAAGTTAGCTAATTCAGATAAATCGGAGAGTTTAGAATCACCAACAGCTTCTGAAGAGAAAGATATTTTTGAAAACAAAGAAGAAGAGGCAGTATTAAGCAATGAACTATTGGATAGTGAAATTAATGACGACAACATATTAAACAGTAATGTAGTTGACGATTATGAATCAGCAGAGAAAGCGATTCAAAAAAAGAGAACTGACGCACATAGATCTTTGTTTTGGATCGTTGTTGTAGGGATAATATTAATAGGTGCTTTCCTGATATATAATAAAATCATAGTAAGAAGTATAGATCGCAGGGCGTGGGAATCTGCTGTATATGAGAATAGTGTGAGTGGCTATCTTGCATATATTGAATCACATCCTAATGGTGTTTATTTTGATGAAGCTCAATCCGGATTGATGAAGTTGAAAGAAATTGAATCCATTACATGGGAAAGGCTTAAAGTATCGGGAAATTTAGATGAGTTGGTTAGTTTTTTAAGACAATATGAAAATAGTCCTTACGCACCACTTATTAGGATTAGAATCGACTCATTATCATGGATATCAGCTTTGAGAGTTAATAGCGTTGAGTCTTACTCAGAGTATATGATAAATACTCAAAACGGTCTTATCAATGGTGATTATATGTTTGAAGCATCTAAGAGACATGAAATGCTTTTTCAGTCAGCTCCTGTGAACAGTAGCGAAATAGATTCTATTCGTTCAACGATTATTGGATTTTACGCTGCACTATCGAGAGCTGATCAAACAGGCTTGTATAATTACCTTGCACCAGAAGTATATAGATTTTTTGATTCGGGAAGGACAAACAGAGAGAGAATAACAGGTCAGCTTATGATTACAACTGCACAAGTAAGAGGGCAGAGCATTACTTTTGAGCCTAATCTGGAAAGCTTGATGTATGAAAGAGAGACTAATGGTTCATATAAAGTGAATGTATCAATTGTAAAGTCGTATTTAGAGGACGGTGTGACTCTGTACTTGCCAGGATATATAGCACATATTGAGCTAAATACTGGTTTTGGAATAATGAGCATTTATGAGACTAAGCCATTTTCGGGGTCACCTTAATTGTTAAACATAATTGGATTCAGATTGTTTTATTTTAAATTATGGAATTCCAACTTACATCTGACTTTAAACCTACGGGAGATCAGCCTGAAGCAATTAAAGCGTTGGTTGAGGGTCTTCAGCAAAAGATTCCTTATCAAACTCTTTTGGGAGTTACAGGATCAGGTAAGACGTTTACAGTAGCAAACGTAATTCAACAGATTAATAAGCCAACATTAGTTTTAAGTCACAATAAAACACTTGCAGCACAACTTTACAGTGAGTTTAAGGGATTTTTTCCAAACAATGCAGTAGAGTATTTTGTCTCATACTATGATTATTATCAGCCTGAGGCGTATCTGCCAACGACTGATACGTACATTGAAAAAGATCTTTCAATAAATGATGAGATTGAAAAACTCCGTTTAGCCACTACCTCATCATTACTTTCAGGAAGAGGTGACGTGATAGTTGTTTCGTCTGTTTCATGTTTGTATGGTATTGGAAATCCCGAAGATTTTCAGAAGACAACAGTAGATGTTAGAGTAGGGCAAAAAATTGACCGTGATCAGTTTTTACGTTTATTGGTGAATAGTCTATATTCACGCAATGAGACTGCAGAATATAGCCGTGGTAATTTTCGTGTAAAAGGTGATACGGTTGATGTGTTTCTTGCATATCATGACTATATTATAAGAGTAATCTTCTGGGGTGATGAGATAGAAAGTGTAGAGACAGTTGATGTTTTAACCGGTGTTACTATTGAAAGGTTGAATTCGTATCGTATTTTTCCTGCGAATCTTTTTGTTACTACGCAAGAACGAATTAATAGAGCTATTGATGAGATACTTATTGATCTCGGAGAGCAAGTGAACTTTTTTCAAGAGATAGGAAAACCTTTAGAGGCTAAGCGACTTTATGAGAGGGTAACCTACGATGTTGAAATGATAAAAGAGATTGGTTATTGTTCTGGTATTGAGAATTATTCGCGATATTTTGATGGTAGAGCACCTGGTACTCGTCCTTTTTGTCTTCTGGATTTTTTTCCTGATGATTATTTAACTGTTATTGATGAAAGTCATGTGACTATTCCACAGATTCGTGCAATGTATGGAGGTGATCATTCGCGTAAGATCAATCTTGTAGAGTATGGTTTTCGTCTTCCTGCAGCAATTGATAATAGACCTCTTAAGTTTGAAGAATTTGAAGCATTAACACCTGAAATAATCTTTGTGAGTGCCACACCGGCTGATTATGAGTTGGAAAGGTCTGAGGGTGTTGTGGTTGACCAACTAATAAGACCAACCGGTTTGCTTGATCCGCCAATTGATGTTAGGCCAAGTATTAACCAGATAGACGATTTGATGGAAGAAATACAGCAAAGAGCAGAAAAAGATGAGAGAGTATTGGTAACCACACTCACTAAGAGGATGGCTGAGGAGCTTACAGATTATCTCACAAATAATGGAGTACGATGTAATTATATTCACTCTGATGTGGAAACACTTGAAAGAGTGAAAATTATGGACGATTTGAGAAATGGTTTGTTTGATGTTTTAATTGGCGTAAACCTTTTAAGAGAAGGGCTTGATCTTCCGGAGGTTTCACTTGTAGCAGTACTTGATGCTGATAAAGAGGGCTTCCTACGTTCACATCGTTCATTAACACAAACTGCTGGTCGCGCAGCTCGTAATGTAAATGGTAAAGTAATTTTTTATGCTGATAAAATTACTCAAAGCATGCAGATGACAATAAACGAGACTAACCGTCGTCGCGAAAAGCAGATGGAATATAATGAGACGCATGGAATAATTCCACAACAGATTAGAAAAGGACATTCATCTGCTCTGAGCAAGGAGTACAAATCTACTATCGAGAACAAAGCATACATTGAGCCAGATTACTCATTGTTGGCGGCTGAACCAATTGGTGAATATGCAACCAAAGATGATCTTAAGGTTAAGATTAATCAAACTCGCAAAGCGATGCTTGAGGCTGCTAAAAAGCTTGAGTTTCTTGAAGCTGCACAACTGAGAGATCAGCTGCTCATACTTGAAGATATGATGAAGTAAGCCATTGTAAATAAATCTTCTATAATTATAAACTTAAAAACTTATAACCATAAAACAGTATACAATGAAATCGGATATTGAAATTGCAAGAGAAACACCATTGAAAGGAATTAAAGATGTTGCAGAAAATATTGGCATATCACGTGATGATGTAATATCATATGGAAAATATATGGCAAAGATCCCTATTGATTTGATTGACAAACAGAAAGTTGATCAAAGTAACTTGATTCTTGTAACAGCAATTACACCTACAAAAGCAGGAGTGGGGAAAACTACAGTATCAATTGGGCTAGCTTTAGGATTAAATAAAATAGGTAAGAAAGCTATTGTGGCTATTCGTGAGCCATCTCTAGGTCCTGTCTTTGGAATGAAAGGTGGAGCTGCAGGGGGTGGTTATGCCCAAGTACTCCCTATGGAGAATATTAACCTCCATTTCACAGGAGATTTTCATGCAGTGACTACCGCACATAACACTATTACCGCTTTACTGGAAAATTATAATTTTCGTGTACAAGGAACGAGTGATGCTTTAAAGGAGATACTTTGGAAACGTGTACTTGATGTTAATGATCGCAGTCTCAGATATATAGTTACAGGTTTAGGCCATGGAAACGGCATGCCTCAGGAGGCAGGGTTTGATATTACAGCTGCATCTGAGCTTATGGCTATTCTCTGTCTCTCTCAGGATGAGGAAGATCTGCGAAGACGTATAAAGAATATTCTCTTAGGTTACAAGCGTAGTGGTGAGCCATTTACTGTAGAAGATTTAGGTGTAGATGGTGCTATTACGGTGTTAATGAAAGATGCTATACACCCAAATTTAGTTCAGACTACTGAGAATACACCTGCTTTTATCCATGGTGGTCCTTTTGCTAATATAGCTCATGGCTGCAATTCGGTGATTGCCACAAAAATGGCTATGTCTCATGGTGACTACGTTATAACGGAGGCAGGATTTGGAGCTGATCTTGGAGCAGAGAAGTTTTTCAATATCAAATGTCGTAAAAGTGGTCTTCGTCCAAAGCTTACAGTTATTGTTGTAACAGCACAAGGACTCAAAATGCATGGAGGAACTCCAGAAAAACATATTAAATCGCCTGATTTAGCCGGTTTAGAAAAGGGGCTTGACAATCTGAAAAAACACTTAAACAACCTTTCCTCATTTGGACAATCGGTTGTTGTGGCGTTTAACAAATACTCTTTCGACACAGTAGAAGAAATTGATATTGTACGTAAGTTTTGTAATGAGAGAAACGTGCCATTCGCTGTTAATGAATCATTTGTTGCAGGTAGTGAAGGTGCGGTTGAGTTAGCTGAAAAGGTGGTGGAGGTGATAGAAAAGAATCCTTCAGGTGAGCTTTTATTTACGTACAGTGAGGAAGATGATATAGTTACAAAAATAACTAAAATAGCTATTAATATTTATGGTGCACATGATGTAGTATTAAGTGATACAGCCTTGAAGAAGCTTCAATTAATAAAAGGGACTACACTTGAAACAATGCCTGTATGTGTAGCTAAAACACAATATTCTTTTTCGGCAGATCCAAAATGGTATGGAGTTGCTGAAGATTTTCAACTTAAGATAAATGACTTGGTAATAAATCAGGGATCTGAGTTTATAGTTGCAATTGCAGGTGATATGATGCGTATGCCTGGGCTACCTGCTGACCCTCAAGCAAAACGAATTGATATAATAAATAAGAGAATAGAAGGACTTAGTTGAATATATTAATTCAATTTAAATCATCATAAGATCACTAATAATTCCATCGGATATAAAAATACCTTTACGTGTTATTTTCATGGTATTCCCCTCTATGAAAAGAAGTTTTCTATTGATATACTTATCGGCATTTTCAATACAATAAGTATAAATTTTATCTCCAAAATACAGTTTAAGATCATTTAAATCTACTCCCCACATAGTACGTAAGCCTGTGAGAATAAACTCGTTATATTTTTCATTTAAAGTTAGGTGTTCTGAATTACGCTTTAGCACACCTGTTTTTAAACTGTTTATATATTGATTAAGCGAGGCAACATTCCATGATCTGTTTTCACCGTCAAAAGAGTGTGCAGCTGGTCCTAAACCAATATATTTATTACCTTTCCAATAGGAGATGTTGTGCTTTGAGAGATATCCCTCTTTACCAAAAGCTGATATTTCGTAATGAATAAAGTTATGAGATTTCATCCAATCTATAAGTATAGAAAACATTTCTATGCTTACTTCATCATCAATGGGCTTTACTTTTCCAGCTTTAAGCATTGAGTACATTCGTGTCTTTTTTTCATAAACTAGGTGATAAGCGGAAAGATGTTTAATCTCTAAATTGGTAGCTTGTTTAAGGTTTTGCTCCCATATTTTAGTTGTCTGTCCGGGCAATCCATAGATAAGATCAATACTAATGTTGTTGAATCCGTAATTCAGACATTCTTTTACTGAATTAATAGCTTGACTTGCTGTATGACGTCGGCTGAGGAATATTAGTTCATTATCATTGAAACTCTGTATTCCTATGCTCAACCTATTTATAGGAAGGCAAGAAAGTATTTTAATATATTCCGTAGATAGATCATCAGGATTTACCTCAACGGTAATCTCTGCTGTAGGATTGATGTTGAAATTTGAATACAGAGTATCAAATATTTTCTCAAAGTGTTGCTTAGTCAAACGAGAAGGCGTACCACCCCCAAAATATATTGTCTTTATTGACTCTGGTAACTCATCTTTTCTTAAATGAATTTCTTTACATAGATTATCAACAAATACATCTATATGTGATTCATTTGTAATAGAATAGAAATCACAATAGGTACATATTGTTTTACAAAAAGGAATATGAATGTATATACCTGACAGGTTACTATTTTCACTATGAACCTTATTCACCTTCAGTCAGCTGTTTGTAAACTTCAAGATATTTTTGCAGACGAGCCAAGTCATGATATTGTATTTCATTCCATCGTCTTATATCCATATTGTCTGTCAAATCGTTTATTTTCACCCTTATTGCTATTGAATTCTCTTGTAATCTAAGTATATAATTATCGTATGATTCATTGTCACGACGTGACATAGCATCTACTGCATTAATGATTTCATCAGAGAATCCTTCAGTACTAAGTTGTTCCAAAGTCCACGTTGTATCTTCGATTACATCATGCAGAACACCCACAATCTTTTCCTGTAAAGTAACTCCTGCATTCATAACTCGGAATGGATGTTCAATGTATGGGCGCCCATTATTAGTATCCAGTTGACCGGCATGAGCTTCAATAGCGATAATAACTGCCTTGTTGAGCTGTTCCTTTAGGTTCATTGTTTTTGAATTATTTCCCTTACAAGTAAAGGTTCATCAGTTGTAATAAAATCTACTTTCAGGTCTATCATCTTTTGAATATCTTCAGTATTGTTTACTGTCCATACGTTCACTTTTAAACCTATATCATGAGCCTCTTTAACCCATTCAGGTCTATTTAGCAGAACATTGTAATGATAGTCTAAGCCTGCTAGCCCCATTTTAGATAGAATCTGAGGAGTCATATCTCCATTAAGGTAATATACATCTGCCTGAGGATCGAGTTTTTTAACCTGTTGAACAAAATTTATACCAAATGAGATATATTCAACCCTGTCTTGTAGTCCACGTGCCTGAATCATGTCAATAGTTTTTTGAGCAAGCTCATCCTCACGATCCTTTGAGTTATGTGTTTTAAATTCTATTATTAGATTAGTGTAATCACATCTTTCAAAAGCATCAAGATATTCCTCCAAAGTAGGTAATGTTTCACCATTTTCTAGTTTAACTTTTCTTAAAGTTTCAAAAGGTGTATCTTGTACAATAAGTTTTTCACCATTGAGGGTTACATCGGCATCATGATTTACAACAGGGATTCCATCGGAAGAGAGCCAGATATCTACTTCGGATCCGTATACTTTTATTGCATTAGCTTGTATTAGTGATTCAATTGAGTTTTGTGCTGATCCATTTGTTTTCCAATAACCACGGTGTGCGATAATTTGTTGTGCACAAAGGTTTGTCAAGCCAACAAACAAAATTATTAATAATAATAGAGATTTATTTTTCATAATCAATCTTTTTTGCTGAATAATTTTTAAAGATACAATATTTGTTTTTAAATATATCAGAATAATAAATGAAAAAGATATTCTTGAAAATTAAATCTTTTAGTAAACACAAAAGGAAGAGCTTAGTCTCTTCCTTTTATGATTGTAGCTTTATTAAGTTTTATTTTATAAGCTTTCTCCGAAATCCTCTTTAAATTTAGCTATTAGCTTTTGTGGCCAGTCGCTAACTGGTTCTAGGCCACCCATAAAGAATCGAAGAACAGGAGGTTCATATACAAAACGTAGTCCACCAATAAGTTTACGATTTTCATATAACCATGACATACGATCAACTACATACTTTATCTGAGAAAGTGTGAAAACACGCCTAGGTACAGCCAAACGTACAAGTTCCATGTCGGCAAGTGTTTCATTGCCATATTCATCTCTCTGATTTGATAAAGTTCCTCTTTCCATACCCCTGATTCCGGAAATCAGATATAGTGCAGCGGTAAGAGCTCCTGCCGGATATTCTTTCTGAGGTATATGATCGCATACCTCCATTGCATTAACATGAGCACCAAGAACACCAGCCGGTTTAACCATTGAAACCCCACGATTATCAAGAGAATTCACCAAGTATGCAATGAAGTCAGGGCTCTGACGAATCATTGTTTCATCCAGTGTTTCATATAATCCTACAGCCATAGATTCTATTTCACGTACTGAAATACCTCCATAGGTTAAGAATCCTTCAAAAAGAGGTATAAGTGCCTCCAACTCTTGATATATATCATGGTTATTGGTACATATTCCCCCACCTCTTGAAGAGCTTAACTTACGTGCTGAGAAATATACAATATCTGATAAATCTGTCATTATTTTAATAATCTCACCGAGTGAGCTTTCTTTAAATTCATCTTCACGAAGATGTATCAAATAAGCATTTTCACCTAGCAAACTGGCATCAAGGACAAGACGTATATTATATTTATCGGCAATATTTCTGACATCCCTTAAGTTCTGAATCGAAAAAGGTTGGCCTCCAATAAGGTTGGTAGAAGCCTCCATACGGATGAACGGAATATTTTTAGCGCCGTGTGTTTTAATTGTATCCTCTAATTTCTCTATATTCATATTTCCTTTGAAGGGATGATCTGAATTAATCAAATAACCATCGTCGTACAACAACTCGGCAATTTTTCCACCATATTGAGTTATATGTGCCATAGTGGTTGTAAAATGATAGTTCATAGGAATAAGGCTTCCCTTTCTTATATATGCATTTGAGAGAATGTTTTCTGCAGCACGACCTTGATGAACCGGTAAAAAGTATTTTTTACCAAGTACATCTTCAACAGCTTTTTGAAGTCGGATAAAACTCTGTGAGCCCGCATATGCATCATCGGCATGCATCATAGCTGCTAATTGATTGTCGCTCATAGCATTAGTACCACTATCCGTGAGCATATCCAGAAAAACATCGTTAGTTGTTAATCTGAATGTATTATATCCTCCTTCTTTTAAAGCTTCAAGTCTTCTTTCGATAGGTACTAAGTGTAATTTTTGAACAACTCTCACTTTATGCAATTCCAGTGGGATATTATTGCCGTAATAAAATTTAATTTCTTCCATGTTAAATTGTTTGCCTGTTTTGCTTATTTGTGTTATTTGTAAAGTCGTTTAATTTATAATGTATTTCAAATTATCGAATAGTCTCGGTAACAGGTTATTAAATATGAATAATCATATTGACAGGATATTATCTCAATTTGATTGTCATTTTTTGAGATAAGCTGAAAATTGTTACTTATTTGACTTAATTAACGATAATTGTAAATATTAAGATGCAAATATAAAACATTTATTTCATTATATATATAATTTACAATCTATAAATCATGATATATGCCATACGAAAAATATCGTTAAATAGAAATAATTGAGCTAAAGGGAAAGCTATTTAACGGAAAATAGTTATATTTGCGCTGAATATAATAAAACAATCATCATTGAATAACTTTTTAAAAAACGAATCATGGATAAACCTTATGCAATTGGTATAGATGTTGGCGGTACAAATACAGTTGTTGGAATAGTTGACAAAAGAGGACAGATATTAATCAGCGGTAGTATTAAAACAGCTAAACATCAAGAAGTTGAAAACTATCTAGATGAATTAACAAACCTTATTAATGAGTTAATTAACAAGATAACAACTAAAGATCAGATTAAAGGTATAGGTGCTGGTGTACCAAACGGCAACTATTTTACCGGTAGCATTGAGTTTGCTCCTAATCTTCCATGGAAAGGTGTAATACCATTTGCTCAATTACTGGAAGATCGTACAGGAATTCCTGTAGCTCTTACTAATGATGCAAATGCAGCAGCTATAGGCGAGATGACTTATGGTGCAGCACGTGGTATGAAAGATTTCATTGTCATAACATTAGGAACAGGTGTTGGTAGTGGTATAGTTATAAATGGCCAAATGGTTTACGGTAACGATGGCTTTGCTGGTGAACTGGGACATACAATTGTACGCAGAGATAATGGTCGTGTTTGTGGATGTGGAAGACATGGATGTCTTGAAGCATATGCGTCTGCAACAGGAATGGCACGTAGTGCACGTGAGATACTTGAGAAAAGAGCTGATGCTAAAACAGTGTTGAGAAATATACCTGCTGAAGAAATTACTTCTAAGGACGTTTTTGATGCAGCTATGGAAGGAGATGAGATTGCAAAAGAAATATTTGAATATACAGGTAAGATATTAGGTGAGTCATTTGCTGACTTTGTAGCTTTCTCAAGCCCAGAAGCCATAATTCTTTTTGGAGGACTTTCAAAGGCCGGCGATTTAATTATGGATCCTATACGCAAAAGTATGGAAGGAAATTTATTACCTATTTTCCAGAACAAGGTTAAACTGATGTTTTCCGAACTCAAAGAAAGCGATGCAGCTGTATTAGGTGCTAGTGCTTTAGGCTGGGAAGTAAGATAGAAAGCTATATTTCTATTTATTAAAAAGGGAGGTGTAATATTACATCTCCCTTTCTTTTTAGTAATTAGGATACTTTCAACCTATTTGATTTTTATAAATAGTTTCAAGGTTCACCTTTCAAGTTGTTGTAGGCTGTTTTTTCTTTTTATTTCACAAATCTAATGTTTCATTTCGGATAAATGAGCGATAGATTTTATACCTTTGTGTAATTTTGTAATAAATGGTATTAATAAAGCAGTAAGATGTCACGAAAGATTCGAACAGCACTCATTTCAGTTTTTCATAAGGATGGATTAGAAGAGATACTTCAAGAGTTGAACCGATTACAGGTGAGATTTATTTCAACAGGAGGGACACACGATTTTATAACCTCTTTGGGGTATGAGTGTGAAACAGTGGAAGATATTAGTGGTTATCCATCAATATTGGGAGGAAGGGTTAAAACACTCCATCCTAAAGTTTTTGGGGGTATATTATACAGAAGAGATAATGAAACTGATAAAAAACAGGTAAAATCCTACGATATCCCATCAATTGATCTTGTAGTAGTTGACCTATATCCTTTTGAAGAAACTGTTGCAGTAGGTGGTAGTGAAGAGGAGATCATTGAAAAAATCGATATTGGAGGTATTTCACTTATTAGAGGTGCAGCGAAAAATTATAAGGATGTCCTTGTAGTAGCTTCAAAAGAACAATATACTCCATTATTGGAACTTTTAAAGGAGAAACAAGGTATATCAACTATTGCGGATCGCCGTCAGTTTGCACTGGAGGCTTTCAACGTCTCTTCAGGTTATGATTCAGCAATTTTCAACTATTTTGATGATGAAAACCACTCAGCTTTACGTATTTCTTTAGATACAGTCAAACAGTTGCGTTATGGAGAAAATCCACATCAAAAAGGATCTTTCTATGGTAACTTTGATGATATTTTTGAACAGGTAAATGGAAAAGAAATTTCATATAATAATCTTTTAGATATTGATGCAGCTGTTTCTTTAATTTCAGATTTTGATGAAACGGCATTAGCAATACTTAAACACAACAATGCTTGTGGAATGGCTTGTAGACCAACTGTAAAAGAAGCTTGGGAAGCTGCATTATCTGCTGACCCAATTTCAGCATACGGAGGAATTGTGGTCACCAACAGTAATATTGATAAGGATGCAGCAGAAGCTATAAACACTATATTTTTTGAAGTAATAATTGCACCCAGTTATGATAAAGATGCACTTGAGATTTTGTCTCAAAAGAAAAATCGCATAATTTTAATTATTAAATCGAAAGAGAAAGCTTCACTTAACCTACAATACAGATCTGTTTTGAATGGAATACTTGTACAGGATAAAAACGCAAGCGTACAGACTAGTGATGATATTCAGGTGATTACTGAAAAAGCACCAACTGAAGAAGAGATAAAAGACTTACTTTTTGCTAATATTTTGGTCAAACATACGAAATCCAATGCTATAGTTTTAGCAAAAAACAGACAGTTAATAGCCAGTGGAACGGGACAAACTTCAAGAGTCGATGCATTGAAGCAGGCTATTGAAAAAGCTAAAACCTTCAACTTTAAATTACAAGGTGCTGTAATGGCCAGTGACGCATTTTTTCCTTTCCCTGACAGCGTAGAAATTGCTTATAAAGCAGGAATTACATCAGTTATTCAACCGGGAGGTTCTATACGTGACTCTGAATCAGTTGATTTTTGTAATAAAAACGGCCTTTCTATGGTGACTACAGGAACAAGACATTTCAAACATTAGATTTTGTAATATTTTTTAAAATTAAAGATTTAAAAATGTTTAAAACTCAGGCGTGCTTACCTTGTATAGTCAAGAGTTGAACGCTTAAAAACTTATAATTATGGGCTTATTCTCATTTACACAGGAATTGGCAATGGATCTTGGAACCGCCAATTCTATAATAGTGAACATTTCAGGCAAAATTTTACTTGACGAACCCTCCATAGTAGCTTTGGATCGCAAGACCGAGAAGATGATAGCTTTAGGTGAAAAAGCTCGTCAAATGCATGGAAAAACTCATGAAAATATTCGTACAGTAAGACCATTAAGAGATGGTGTTATAGCTGATTTTAATGCTGCGGAACAGATGATTCGTGAAATGATTAAAATGGCTAATAAAAATAAAAGGGGTTTGTTCTCGCCATCACTTCGTGTAGTGATTTGTATTCCATCAGGTAGTACTGAAGTTGAAATTCGTGCCGTAAGAGATTCTGCCGAACATGCAGGAGGCAGAGATGTATTTATGATTTTTGAACCAATGGCTGCTGCTTTAGGAATTGGTTTAGATGTTGATGCTCCTGAAGGTAATATGATTGTTGATATAGGTGGAGGAACTACGGAGATAGCTGTTATTTCTCTTGGAGGAATCGTTTCTAACAAGTCTATTAAAATAGCAGGAGACGATTTTACAGAGGATATTCAAGACTATATGGGACGTCAACATAATATTAAAATAGGAGATCGCACTGCTGAACAAATTAAAATAAATGTAGGTTCTGTATTAACGGAACTGGATAATCCTCCAGAAGATTTTGTAGTTCATGGTCCTAATAGAATGACCTCGTTACCAATGGATGTGCCTGTTTCTTATCAGGAGGTTGCTCATTGTATAGAAAAATCTGTAACAAAGGTAGATTCTGCTGTTCTAAGTGCACTTGAACATACCCCTCCAGAACTGTATGCTGATATTGTAAGAAACGGAATTTATCTAACAGGTGGAGGAGCTTTGCTGAGAGGGCTTGATAAACGGTTAACTGAGAAGATTGGTATTCCATTTCGCGTTGTTGATGATCCTTTACATATTGTAGCTAAAGGTACAGGTATTGCATTAAGAAACATAAATAAATTCAACTTTTTAATGCGTTAGTAATCACTTATTTAAATAAAGACTTAGGGTTTGAATGCGTAATCTGTTCAATTTCATTATAAGAAATAGTCACTGGTTGCTTGCTATATTGCTTATAGTATTCAGTTTCTATCTTGTTTTTACGTATAATCCATATCAAAGAAGTGTTTATCTTACATCAGCAAACAATGTAACAGGATGGTTTTATACTATCTCTAATAATATTACGTCATTTATTCATCTAAGAAAAAATAATCAGATACTGCTTGAGCAAAATGCAGAACTAGAAAATGAGTTGTTTTCACTGAAATCTTTTATGGACGATATTGCAGTGAGAGACACATTAGAAATGTATGCGTTTGTACGTGATTCAAATGAAGTGAGTCAGTTCATTTTTACACCCGCAGAAGTGGTAAACTTAAGCTTTTCAGGAGTTAATAATTTTATCACTATAAATAAAGGATCAAAAAATGGATTAAAGCCAGATATGGGTGTAATTTCACAACGAGGGGTTGTTGGTGTTGTTGCAAATGTTTCTACTAACTTTTCTGTAGTAATTCCAATTATTAATCCTATATTTCGTTTAAGTGCTAAATTGAAAAACTCAGATAATTATGGTTCAATATCTTGGAATGGTGAGAATGTCAATGTTGCGCAACTTGGAGAGTTGCCCAAACATGAAGTTTTTCAGAAAGGAGATACTGTGATGACTAGTTTTTCTCGTATTTTTCCAAAACAAACTATAATTGGTTTTGCTAGTAGTATAGGTGATGCAAGTGATGATAATTTCAATACGTTTAATGTACAGTTGGCTACTGATTTTTATTCACTACAAGATGTGTTAGTAATTAATGATCAGTTTTACGAAGAACAGAAATCACTTGAAAATACATTTGAATAATGAAGACTGTATATTTAAAAGAAGCTCTTGTATTTATACTTCTTATACTTGTTCAGGTATTACTTTTGAACAGAATCAATATATTTGGAATTGCTACTCCAGTTTTGTATTTGTACTTTCTACTAAAGCTACCAATAGGCAGAAATCAGTTCTATGTTATAATTTCAGGTTTTTTGATGGGATTAATTATTGATGTTTTTTTGAATACTCCAGGAGTAAATACAGCTGCTACAACAATCATGGCTACTTTCAAAAGACCTATTACCAGTCTTTTTTATGATAGAGAAATATATGATGAATTTGTTCCGAGTGTAAGAAATACAATCGGATCATTTGTACGATTTACCATATTTATGGTACTTACTCACTTGACTTTATTGTTTTTAATAGAGTCATTTACTCTGTTTAATATTTTAAATACAATAATCAGAATAATTGCCTCTTCGTTAATTTCAATTCTCCTTATACTTGCATTAGATAGTTTAATATTTAGGAAGAAAACCGGTGAACAATAAAATTAATCCTAAGAATTTAGCAAATAGACGATATGTTATCGCTGCATTGGTTGTGGTGATTGGAATTGTGTATGCTGTTCAACTGTTTAATTTACAAATACTTAGTCCTCAATATCGAGAGTATGCTGATAGTAATGCCTTTTTAAGGAGAACACTATATCCATCAAGAGGGGCCATTTATGACAGAAACGGAGAACTGCTAGTATATAACAGACCAACATATGACGTTATGATGGTTGTCAGAGAAATGACTCGTTTTGATACGCTTGATTTTTGCAACACACTTAACATCAGTATTGAAAAGTTTAACGAACTTGATGCTGAAATGAGAGATGCCAGAAGAAATCCAGGTTATTCATCTTACACACCACAGTTATTTATATCACAGTTGGATGCAGAAGAGTACGGGTTACTTCAGGAAAAACTATACAAGTTTCCAGGGATATATATTCAAAGCAGAACCGAGAGGCAATACAACCATCCTAATATGGGCCTTATTCTTGGTTATGTAGCTGAGGTAGATCAAAACTTAATTGCTTCGGACCCTTACTATGTACGTAAAGATTATGTTGGAAAGTCTGGAATTGAATTATCGCATGAGATTGATCTTCGTGGAGAGAAAGGTGTAGAGATACTGCTTCGTGATGCTCATGGAAGAGTTCAGGGAAGATATGATGAAGGCAAGCAAGATAAAGCACCCGTGTCTGGAAAAGATCTAACACTTGGAATTGATATTGATTTACAGGCATATGGTGAACTTCTAATGAATAATAAAGTAGGCAGTATTGTTATGATTGAACCCCAAACGGGCGAGATTTTGGCAATGATTTCTGCACCTACCTATGATCCCTCACTGCTCACAGGCAAAGAGTTCAGTTCAAATTACTTATCGCTAGAAAATAATCCATATAAACCTTTAATAAATAGATCTGTTGCAGGTACTTATCCACCAGGCTCAACATTTAAACCTGCAAATGGGTTGGTGTATCTTGGAGAGGGAATAATTACACCGGAGACTATGTATTCGTGCTATGGAGGATATCCTCCATTAGGTGGCAGACCTAGATGTCATGCCCACCAATCACCGTTATCATTGCAATATGCCCTTACGACATCATGTAATTCATTCTTTTGTTACGGACTCAATCACATGCTGAGCAACAGAACAAAATACCCAAATATTGGAGAGGCGTTTGATGTGTGGCGTGATTACATGGTAAATATGGGATTCGGTTATAGGTTGGGAATAGATCTTCCATCAGAAAAAAGAGGTTTTATTCCAAATAGTAAATTTTACACAAATATATTCAACACTGAAAGATGGAATGCCCATAACATTATTTCAATTGCAATAGGTCAGGGAGAAGTTTTGGCTACTCCATTACAAATTGCTAATTTAGGTGCAACCATAGCAAACAGAGGACATTATTACACTCCCCATGTTGTTAAAGAAGTTAAAGGTGGAAGCTTGGATTCGGAGTATGTCACAAGGCATGATACTGGTATCAATCGTGATTTTTATGAGATTACTGTTGCAGGAATGGCAGATGCTGTTGTAAAAGGAACGTGCTATGGCATTAATCTAGAGCCACTGGTTGAAGTTTGTGGCAAAACTGGTACTGCCGAAAATCCACATGGTGATGATCATTCACTTTTTATGGGATTTGCACCCAAAGATAATCCACAGGTAGCAATTGCAGTAGTAGTCGAGAATGGCCGTTTTGGTGCAACTAATGCTGTTCCTATTGCTAGACTTATGTTGCAGAAATTTTTCAGAGGTGAAATTCCTGAAAGTGATAAATGGCTGGAACAGACAATTATAAATAGAGAGATCTTACCATACGTATACACTAGAAATACACCATCTATCTAGAATGTCGTATGATTAAACAAATCAGAATAGAAATTGAAGATAGAGGAAAAGTAGATAAAATAACACTTATCCTTTACCTTGTTTTTGTCATACTTGGATGGCTTAATATTTATGCTGCCAGTTACGATCTTGAGAATGCAATTGGTGTGTTTGATTTGTCTACAAGAGCGGGATTACAGCTTATTTGGATTGGAACATCATTATTGATTGCATTTGCGTTACTGAAAATAGAGATTGGTTTTTATGATACATATGCCTTTCTGTTTTACATAGCCGGAATACTTCTTTTGATTGTCACTTTGATAGTGGCAGAAGAGATAAATGGATCGCGCTCATGGTTGATAATGGGACCTGTAAGGTTGCAACCCGCTGAATTCATGAAATTTATAATTGCTCTTTCACTGGCTAAGGTTTTTCAATCATATGATTTTAAATTGATGGAGAAGAAAAATCTCATGTTGGTTAGTGGGATTATACTTTTACCTACTCTTCTTGTAATCTTTCAAAGTGAAACAGGTACAGCACTTGTGTATTTAAGCTTTGTTCTTGTTCTATACAGAGAAGGTTTATCGGGAGGCATTCTTTTTATGGGAATTGCTGCAATTATTTATTTTATTTTCGGAATACGTTTTTCAGAAGAGCAAATTGGTATGCTTTCAAAAGGCGAGATAATAACAGTTATTCTTATTATTATTTTTTCAGCGGGGTTGGTATTGAGTTATCTAAAACGTAAAAAAACGTTCTATTATATATTGTTAATATCCTCTATTCCTTTTGTGGCAGCATATATTGCATCCTTTTTTGAAATATCGATTGATTGGGGGTTGGTTTCACTTATAACTCTTGGTATAACCGCTATTCATCTGATTTATCTTTTTTTGAGATATCGAATAAAGTCATATTTTTATATTTTACTGTTTCTTATAATCTCTTTTAGTTTTCTTGAATCAACTGAGTATGTTTTCAATAATATTCTTCAACCTCATCAGCAAATGCGAATTAAAGTAGCTTTAGGAATGGAACAAGATTTAAGAGGTGCAGGATATCACGTAGGGCAATCAAAAATAGCAATTGGCTCAGGAGGCTTAACCGGTAAAGGATACTTGAATGGTACTCAAACAAAGCTCAAATATGTTCCAGAACAAGATACCGACTTTATTTTTTGTACAATTGGTGAGGAACATGGTTTTTTAGGCTCAATTATTATCTTGATATTATTTTCAGTTTTTGTGCTGAGATTAATTAAAATGGCTGAAAGACAAACAACTACATTTGGTAGAGTGTATGGTTATGGTGTAGTGAGTGTGTTCTTTTTCCATCTATTGGTAAATATCGGTATGGTTATAGGTATAATGCCAGTAATAGGTATACCACTACCATTTTTTAGTTATGGTGGATCATCTTTATGGGGATTTACGATTTTACTCTTTATTTTTCTTAGAATCGATAAGACCACTAGGAGGAGCTAAATTATTAAATATATAATGAGTGCATCCGAATTTCACAATCTGAATGCACCCAATCAATTAGAACCCAATTTAATAAACATTGCAGTGGATTAATTCTGCAATTCCTTAATATCTTAATTTATACTTATTTATATTATCTCATAATAATTCTCTTTATATGTGACATCACAGAAGAAAAATAGTTTAATTTTGTTTTAAATCGTGATTCCTGATATAAGGTTAATCTTGATTAAAAAGGATGATAATATTTTAGTGATAATTATATATTTATTGAAAGTAAAATAGTAATGATAAATGTTTAACTATTATAGAATAAATTTGAGATAATGAGAAAAACTGCTCTGATTACGGGGGCTTCAAAAGGCATTGGAAGAGAGCTCGCTCATATTTTTGCAAATAGAGGATGTGACCTTGTATTAATAGCAAGAGGTGAAAAAGAACTACATAGTTTAAAAGTAGAGCTTGAGAAAATAAACAGTATTACTGTTTATACAATTATAAAAGATCTATCTCTTTCAGTGTCGGCTCAAAACGTTTTTGATGAATTAAAAGCGGCTAATATTGATATAGATTATCTTGTAAATAATGCAGGCTTTGGTGATTATGGAATCTTTGCTGAAACTGAATGGGATACATATGAAAATATGATTTCACTTAATATGACAACCCTCACTCACTTCTGTCATCTTTTTATTAAAGATTGGAGAGGCAGGAAATCGGGTAAAATTCTCAATGTTTCATCAACAGCGGCATTTCAACCGGGACCCATGATGGCTGTTTATTTTGCTTCAAAAGCATTTGTTCTCAATTTATCTGAGGCTATAGGTTATGAATTGAGAAATGATAATATAACAATAACAGCTCTTTGTCCTGGTCCAACAGATACGAATTTTGGAGTAATATCAGGAATGAATGCTTCTAAGCTAGTTAAAAATGTGAGAATAGCTAATTCTAAAGAAGTTGCCGAGTTGGGCTATAGAGCAATGATGAGAGGCAAGCCAACTGTCATACATGGCATTCAAAATAAGCTTGCACCATTAGGAATACGATTTATACCTAGGTCATGGACAACTCGCTTATCAGCAAAAATAATGGGAAATAGCGTGTAGTATGTAGTTTAAACTAAAGCTACTTTATTATGAAATACCTCATTTACTTATGGTTAATAAGTATATTAACTGATACTGTAGTTGCACAGTCGTCAAAATATTCTACGAGTGATATAGCTACTTTTTTTAATCAGACGAAGGAAGCAACAGAAAAACATTCTACATTATGGGATAAAGATATATATGGACCAATACTTTTAGTTGACCCAGATACCAGAGAAATATTTGCAAATTTTCCTGATGCCGATAATGAATTGACATTAAAGTCTGGAGTTTATGTTGGCATACTACCTCGAGATATACCTGTTTCTAATACATATATAACATGGAATGGAACTAATTGGGCTATGCTGACGTTACCTTTGTCTGATAATAGATATGATCGTATTGATTTAGCATCTCATGAACTATTTCATAGCGCACAACCCTCACTTGGTTTTAAAAATATAAGGGATGACAATAATCATCTTGATCAAAAAGATGGTAGAATATACCTTCGACTTGAATTAGTAGCGTTAGAAGCTGCATTAAGAGCTAGCAGATTAAATAGATCAGAGGAACATATTAGAAATGCTTTGATCTTCAGAAAATATCGTCAGATGATTTATAGAGGTTCACAGGTTTCAGAAAATAATTTGGAAATGCTTGAAGGACTTGCAACCTATACGGGTCAGGTAATGAGCGGACGTGATAAATTGGAGTGGCGCGAGTATTTAATTTATAGAATTAATACCTTTCACGAAACACCTTCATTTGTAAGATCTTTTGCTTATGAAACAATACCTGTTTATGGTTTTTTTATGCAGCAGACAGATTATTTTTGGAATAAAAATATAAATAGTGAAACCGATCTAACAGATTTATTATTCACTGCTTTTGGTGTGGATTCACGAATACTTCTTCAGACATATGTTAGGCAGGTCGCAGAAGATTATGATTGGCAAAAAATTGTTGACGAAGAAACAAAAAGATATTCATCTAACAATTCATTGCTCGATAAATATCGAAATAAATTTCTAGAACAACCTCATCTTGAGATTAGACTGGAGAATATGAATATGACGTTTGATCCTAAAAATCTTATACCACTTGATGAGGATGAAGGTACAGTTTATCCATCAATCATGATAAATGACAGTTGGGGTGTACTTACCGTTGAAGAAGGTGGTGCATTACTTAGGTCTGATTGGCGTTGGATAATTGTTTCAGAACCTTTGGATGTAATAGAGAGCCTGGTAATTGGTGACGGATGGAAAATTGAGTTGAACGAAGGTTATCAGATTGAAGAAACAACGGAAGGTAATTATCTATTAACAGAAATTGAATGAGTGATCATATTTGGCAAGAAAAAAGAATTTAGCTAAATTTGGATTCAATTTAAGGATAACATATGAATGAAGGTGAAAAAAGGGTTGTCAACAAGATGATATCCATATATTGTCATTTTAAACACAAACAAGGAAAAAAGTTGTGTGAAGAGTGTGAATCACTTAACAATTATGCTGTACAGCGACTTGAACGTTGCCCTTTTGGTGAAGATAAACCCACATGTGGCACATGTACTGTACATTGTTATAAAAATGACATGCGAAATAAAATAAAAGAGGTTATGCGTTTCTCAGGACCACGCATGTTGTTTTATCATCCAATCGATGCTATACGATATTTTAACCGAGAGCGTAAAAGTAAAAAAATGAAAACTGTCAGTAAGAATTAAAATGATGTAATAATTAAGTGACATTGTTGAACTCACATACTGTAATTGCTGATGTGTTAAATGAACACAATGAGTTAATACCCGTACTTAATCGTTTTGGCATTCGTTTAGGCGTTGGAGATAA
The DNA here is from genome assembly GCA_964622945.1 of uncultured Proteiniphilum sp. Taxonomy (GTDB): domain Bacteria; phylum Bacteroidota; class Bacteroidia; order Bacteroidales; family Dysgonomonadaceae; genus Proteiniphilum. The sequence continues at coordinate 31,305 of CAZURM010000006.1, read as the reverse complement.
AACTGTTGAAGAGTTGTGCATAGAGAATTCTCTTGATTCGGGACTTATCATTACTGTTCTTAACGTTTTTCTGAATGAATCGTATGTCCCGGATATGCTAGAGTATTTTGAAACAGAGCTGATTGTTGATTATTTTCAACACACTGTGGAAAATTATATTCATGAGTTAATGCCAAATATTGAAAAACACTTGAATGCTTTTATTGCGCTTAGCAGTTCAACAAATGATTCCGACTTCCATCCTGTATATAATAATAACTCGGATAATAAAGAGCTGGGAATGCTTAGACAGCTTTTCATAAAGTTTAAGGAAAGGATGATTAATCACCTAAAAGGAGTAGTAAACTATGATGAAGATTTCCCCGATGAGCTGCTTTGTGATTTAAAAAATATATTAATAAAGCATCTTTCAACTGATTATAACCAGAACCTTTGCTATGCAGTCATATTCTCTGTACATTCATTTGAAAAAGATCTTGAAGCACACAACAGACTCAGAGAGAAGGTACTTATACCAAAGTTAAACCAGCTTGACACGACAGGTATAAAGCAGCTGCAACATTCAATAGCCAATAATCATTTTAATAGAAACGAAACATATGACTATCATTTAACAAACCGAGAAATAGAGGTCTTAAGATTGATTGTACAGGGATATTTAAATAAGGAAATTGCTGAAATGCTAAATATTAGTCTTAATACAGTTTTAACTCATAGAAAAAATATTATTAATAAAACCGGTATTAAAACTGTTTCAGGGCTTACGTTCTATTGTTTGCGTAATGGTTTAATATCAATGTAGTACTATAATATTTTCAGAGTATGTCAAAAAAGAGCTTTTTAAATATTTCGCTCACTAACTGGGGTGAAATAACAGAACATGAATATGATATTGCGATACTTCCTTGGGGTGCTATTGAGCCTCACAACTATCATCTTCCTTATCTAACTGACTGTATAATCACATATGAAATAGCTGTCGATGCAGCTGAAACAGTCTATGAGAAAGGGGTTACCTGTATGGTTCTGCCACCGATTTATTTAGGTTCTCAAAATATAGGTCAGTGGAATAAACCTTTTTGCATTCATACAAGTAGTGAAACACAGAAGTGTATATTAACTGATATTGTAGCATCTCTTTACGTTCAAGGATTACGTAAGCTGGTAATTATCAATGGGCATGGCGGTAATACTTTTAAATCTTATGTACGAGATCTGAATATGAAGTATCCTGATTTCCATATAATTGTAGTGGATTGGTGGACTTTAGAATCAACTGAAGACTATTTTGAAGAAAATCCTGATGAGCATGCCGGAGAGCAGGAAACATCCGTAATGCTTCATTATCATCCTGAGCTTGTTAAAATGGACAGTGCAGGTGATGGAACTTTACATCCTAGTAAAGTATCAGCATTAAATAAAAAAATAGGGTGGATGCCACGTAATTGGGATGAAATATCAAAAGATACAGGTGTTGGAAATCCCAAAAAATCAACAGCTCAGAAAGGTAAACAATATATTGAAGCTGTTATAATTAAAATATCAGAGCTTCTGATAGATCTTAAATCTGCAGAGTGAGTTTTTTCTCCTAAATAGTTTTAAATGAGAGCAAAATGTTGTAATTTTGATGCTCTTTTTAAAACTGTTCAGCCGTGTAATAATAAGAATGTAGTAAAATCAAATTTACTGACTAATTAACTAACAATAAGTCAGTCAAAACAGGCTATGAATATAAGTAATAAAAACTTCAAAATAATAAATTAAAGTAAATATGAGTAATCAGAGAGAGAAACTTTTCACTGATTTTCCTCCTGTCTCCACTGATGAATGGATGGAAGTTGTAAACAGAGACCTCAAAGGTGCTGACTTCCAGAAAAGACTGGTATGGAAAACTAAAGAGGGGTTTAATGTAAATCCATTTTATCGTGCAGAGGATATCGTGGGTAACAAAGCACTTGAGAATCTACCCGGACAGTTCCCTTATGTAAGAAGCACAAGGGAGAATAACAATTGGTATGTTCGTCAAGAGATTAAGGTTGATGACTTTGCTGAAGCAAATAAAAAAGCACTTACCTTGCTTGAAAAAGGCGTAACTTCATTTGGATTTAATCTGTCTAAGCATAAGCCTTCAGCTGAAAATATGGCAATATTACTTAAAGGTATTGCACCCGATAAGGTAGAGTTAAACTTTAAGACCTGCATATCACGTACTATTGATCTTGCTAAATTAGTTGTTAATTATATAAAAGATCAAAACCTTGACGTGATGAAATGTTTTGGTTCTGTTGAGTTTGATCCTTTTAGAAAAATTTTGAAAAAGGGAGTAGATGAACCAAATTGGATTGAAAAAGCTGTAGAAATAGTAAATATTACTGCACCTCTGCCACGTTATCGCTCTATTATTATTACTGGAGATATGATGAATAATGCCGGTGCATATAGTTTTCAGGAGCTGGGATATAGTATTTCTTATGGTAATCAACTGTTATCAAAATTAATTGAAAATGGTGTTGATGCATCTTTGGCTGCAAAAAAGATTAAATTTGAGTTCGGTGTTGGGGCAAACTACTTCATGGAGATAGCTAAATTCCGTGCTGCTCGTTGGCTTTGGGCAGAAGTTGTTAATGCATATAAACCGCCATGTGTGCACGACTGCGATAATAAAGCAGAAGATGGCACCTGCCGTTGTGCTGCAAAAATGAATATTCATGCTACCACATCGCGATTCAATCAGTCACTATACGACCCATACGTAAATTTACTACGTACACAGACAGAAGCCATGTCGGCTACTCTGGGAGCGGTTGATTCACTTACAGTGCGTCCTTTTGATGAAACTTTTGAAACACCAACAGGATTTGCTGAACGAATTGCTGTTAACCAACAACTACTACTAAAGGAAGAGGCTCATTTTGATAAAGTTACTGATCCATCATCAGGTTCATATTATATTGAAACGCTTACTAATTCGTTGGCAGAGCAGGCATGGAAGCTTTTCCTTGATGCTGAAGAAACAGGTTTTTATAACTTGCTGAAATCTGGTGCTGTACAGGATGCTATTAATAAAACTGCCGATGATCGTTTTAACGCAATTGCTAATCGTAGAGAGATAATGTTGGGTACCAACCAGTATCCTAACTTCAATGAAACAATGAGCGATAAGATTGAAGATAAAGCTAAAGGTTGTGGCTGTGGCGGTGAAGAGTCAAGTAATTCTACTCCTTTAAAAAAGCTGAATAAAAATAGACTTGCTGATCAATTTAATGAGTTGCGACTGGCCACAGAGAAGAGTGGTAAACGACCAAAAACATTTATGCTTACAATAGGTAATCTTGCGATGCGACTGGCTCGTTCTCAGTTCTCTAGCAATTTCTTTGCAAGTGCAGGTTATGAGATTATTGATAATCTAGGCTTTAAATCTATAGAAGAAGGCGTTAAGGCTGCTAAGGAAAATGGTGCAGATATTATTGTAATCTGCTCAAGCGATGATGAATATCTTGAATTTGCTACACAGGCATATGATTTACTTAAAGACAGCAATGAGATATTAGTAATAGCTGGTGCTCCTGCTTGTATGGATGAGCTTAAAGCTCAGGGGATAGAACATTTTATTCATGTTAAGAGTAATGTTCTTGAAACACTTAAAATGTTTAATGATAAATTGTTAAACAATTAATTGTTTTTAGATAATAGAAGCAGAGCAAATAACAGTGTAGCCATTAGAGACTAACATTATGGACGGAGAAGGTAAACTAAAAAATTGGATACTTGTAGCACAGCCATGGGCATGGTTTGCATCTGCCTCACCTGCTATTGTTGCATATTCATACCTGTTTTTTCTGTCTAAAACAGGTAGATTTTTAGGAGAGGTTAACTGGATATATGGGATAATAGGATTTGTTGCAATGCTTTTTTTCCATATTTCAGGTAATACGATGAATGAATATCGGGATTTTATGAAGGGTATTGATGTAAAAGAGAAAACAGGTCCACCACGATTAATCGTTAAGGGTGTGTTTAAACCAAAAACAGTTCTTTATTATTCTCTTACAATGCTTACCATTGGTTGTTTAATAGGTGTCTATCTTTTTATGAAAACAGACTGGTTATTGATAATCATTGGTATGGTAGGTATTTTTAGTGTCCTCTTTTATCATAAGTTTAAGTATGTAGCACTGGGAGAATTACTCATCTTTATATGCTATGCTCTTGCCGTTCCAGCTGGAATAGGTTATGTATTAACTGAACAGTTGTTGCCAGCAATACTGTTGGTAACTACGCCAACGGGATTGCTTGTTGTTGGAATTTTACACGCGAACAATACTCGCGATGTTGCTCATGACAGGGATGGGAATACACGTTCTCAGGCTATGAGACTTGGGCTCGAAGGCTCGCAGATTGTTTATCAAACACTAGTTTTAGTGTCATATCTGTTAATTGCAGTACTTGTGTCTGTTGATTTTCTTCACCCAGTTTCATTTATTACACTATTGAGCTTTCCAATAGCAATAAAAAACATTAAATTAATGAAAAAAGCTACTGAAAACAATCTTGAACCTATTCATTTTCTAGATAAACGGACTTCAATGTTATCGTTACTGTTTAGCTTGCTGTTATCTGTAGGCAATTTTATATCGCCTTTTATTTGAACTCAAAAAATTAAATATTAGTTTTAAACATATGAAACCTAATTTTAAGGAAATAGACATTAAATCAGCCGGATTTTATAAGTCTGATGTTGACGAATGGGCTGAAAAAAATGAAATCAAAGCCGATTGGCTTACACCTGAACAAATACCAGTAAAATCGGTATATACAAAAGAGGATCTGAAAGAAATGGAACATCTGGATTATGCTGCCGGAATTCCTCCTTATCTAAGAGGACCTTATTCTACTATGTATGTAATGCGTCCTTGGACAATACGACAATATGCCGGATTCTCAACTGCTGAAGAATCTAACGCTTTTTATCGTCGTAATCTTGCTTCAGGACAAAAAGGACTTTCTGTGGCATTCGACCTTCCGACTCACCGTGGCTACGATGCTGATAACGATAGGGTAGTGGGAGATGTTGGTAAAGCAGGTGTTTCAATATCTTCTGTTGAGGATATGAAAATTCTTTTCGATGGGATTCCGCTAAATAAAATGTCTGTATCAATGACTATGAACGGTGCCGTCCTCCCTATTCTCGCATTTTATATTGTGGCAGCACAGGAGCAGGGCGCTAATCTTGATGAAATGGCAGGAACCATACAAAATGATATTCTTAAGGAGTTTATGGTGAGAAATACATATATATATCCACCTGAATTCTCTATGAAAATTATTGCAGATATTTTTGAATTTACTTCACAAAAGATGCCTAAATTCAACTCTATCTCTATTTCAGGATATCATATGCAAGAAGCGGGTGCTACAGCCGATATTGAACTGGCATACACTCTTGCAGACGGTATTGAGTATCTCCGTGCAGGAATGAATGCTGGCATACCTGTAGATAAGTTTGCACCGCGACTCTCCTTTTTCTGGGGTATTGGTATGAACCACTTCATGGAGATTGCAAAAATGAGGGCTGCCAGATTGCTTTGGGCAAAAATCCTTAAAAGCTTAGGAGCCGAAAATCCAAAATCAATGGCTTTACGCACACACTCACAAACGTCAGGCTGGTCGCTCACAGAACAAGATCCGTTTAATAATGTCGGTCGTACAGCAGTTGAAGCAATGGCCGCAGCACTGGGACATACACAGTCACTTCATACAAATGCTTTGGATGAAGCTATTGCTCTGCCTACTGATTTTTCTGCCCGTATAGCAAGAAATACACAGATTTATCTGCAAGAGGAGACCTTCATCACTAAGCAAGTAGATCCATGGGCTGGCTCATATTACGTTGAGTCACTTACTCAGGATTTGGTCGACAAAGCTTGGAATCTGATTCAGGAGATCGAAAAACTAGGTGGTATGGCCAAAGCTATTGAAACAGGACTTCCCAAAATGCGTATTGAGGAAGCTGCAGCTCGTACACAGGCGAGAATCGACTCGGGTGTTCAGGCTATTATAGGTGTTAATAAATATCGACTTGATTACGAAGATCCAATTGATATTCTTGATATTGATAATACAGAGGTTAGAAAGCAACAGGTTGAAAGACTTACTAAGCTGAAAGCAGAGCGTGATAACGTGGCTGTACAAAAAGCGCTTGATGCAATCACAAAATGTGTAGAATCTAAAGAAGGCAATCTTCTTGAGCTTTCTGTTGAAGCAGCAAGAGCTCGTGCTACCTTAGGTGAAATATCGGATGCTTGTGAAAAAGTAGTTGGACGTTATAATGCAATAATAAGAACAATTTCAGGAGTGTATTCATCAGAATCAAAAGGAGATGCAACGCTTGATGAAGCACGTGCTCTCGCAGATAAGTTTGCCTCAATTGAAGGACGAAGACCAAGAATTATGGTAGCAAAAATGGGACAAGATGGACACGACCGTGGTGCTAAAGTAGTGGCAACAGGTTATGCCGATTGTGGTTTTGACGTAGATATGGGGCCACTATTCCAAACGCCTGAGGAGGCAGCTCGTCAGGCAGTTGAAAATGACGTACATGTGCTTGGAGTTTCCTCACTGGCAGCAGGTCATAAAACACTTGTTCCTTTAGTGATTGATGAACTGAAAAGGCTGGGTCGTCCCGATATAGCTGTAATAGTAGGTGGTGTTATACCGGCACAAGACTACGACTTTCTTTACAAGGCAGGAGTAGCAGCAATTTTTGGTCCTGGCTCACGCGTAACCAAATCAGCTGTTGATATTATGCATATACTAATGGGTGAATGATAGTTAACTAACTAGTAAAAACTATCAGTTTATAAAATTTCATTCCGCTTCTTGCTTGTTCTTAATGAGAGAGCTTGCAAGAAGCGGTTTTTTTTGCATATATTTATGGTATGAAGAAGATTATAAATAGAGTAGGAAAAGAGACTATAATTTTTGCTGAAACGTTTGAACAAGAAGCATATGATCAGGTAAAATCTCTCGCTAATTTTGAACCATATCTTTACGAAAAGATAAGAGTGATGCCTGATGCTCATGTGGGGAAGGGCTCTACTATTGGAACAACAATGACCATCACTGATAAGGTTACACCTAATCTTGTTGGTGTAGATATCGGTTGTGGTATGCTTACGTCAAAATTGAAAGAAAGAGATATTGATCTGCCAAAGCTTGATAAAGTAATCAAAAAAAACATACCATCAGGCTTTGCTGTAAGAAAAAAGGCAATTGCTGATTTTGATTTTGAAAATTTAAGAAGTGCCAAATATGCTAATCTTGAGCGTGCCGCTCTCTCTATTGGTACACTTGGTGGAGGCAATCATTTTATAGAACTAAATAAAGGTGTTGATGATTCTATATATCTGATTATTCATTCTGGAAGCAGACATCTTGGAACCAATGTATGGAAGTACTATCAGGATCTAGCACAGAGAAGAGTGAATGACAAGAGAAGAGATCATAAAAAACTGATTAAGGAATTAAAAAAAACCGGACAACATAAAGATATTCAAGAAAAGCTTAAAACGCTTCAAACACCTGTTGTCAACAAAGACTTAGCTTTTCTTGAAGGAGATGAGTTTCACGATTATATCAACGATATGAAGATTGTTCAGCACTTCGCCTCATTGAATCGTAAAACTATAGCAAAAGTAATTCTTGAAGAAATGGGATTGACGCTAGATGAACAATTTGAAACGGTGCACAATTATATCGATATCAAGAATATGATACTACGAAAAGGAGCAGTTAGTGCTCAGAAAAATGAAATTCTGCTAATACCCATAAATATGCGCGATGGTTCAATTATTTGTCGTGGAAAAGGCAATGCCGACTGGAATTATTCTGCACCACATGGTGCTGGTAGACTTATGAGTCGCACTAAAGCTAAAGAACAGATATCAATGGAAGATTACATAAAATCGATGAAAGGTATTTATTCAAGTTCTGTTAATGCTTCTACTCTTGACGAAGCTCCACAGGCATATAAATCTATGGATGAGATTATAAATGCTATAGAGAATACCGCAGAAGTTATCGAGATTATTCGTCCTATTTATAACTTTAAAGCTAAGTAACAAAATAGACACCTGACTCCCATTTTACTCTTACCAGCTTCTAATATATATAAGGTATATTAGGAGTTTAAAAGAGCGAGGTAAGAGCGAGATAGCACCGAGATAAGAGTAAAATGTCTTTATTGTTATTAAATAGGTATTCTCTGGAAGTGTGTAAAAAAATGGGAGTAGTAAAATTTTGTATATAAAGTGACTATAGCACTTTTGCAACTATAATGCCAGTACATGAGCCTCTATTAACACAATAGTCATTTAATGTTTGTTCATCAATAACTACCTCATTTAAAGCAGATGAAGCGTGAATAAACCTTAGCTCATCTTCATTATGGAAAGCAAATCCTACATGCGTAACATCCAATCCATTTATAGTTGTAGTAAAGCCAACAACTGACATATGCGGTATTAGTGGTTCAGTTCTTGCAATTTTTTCTTTAGGTAGATAATAAAAGCCTTCTCTCTCATTAATTTGATTTTCAAATTTAATTATATCATTAAGTAATTCATCATTACTTTTTAATTGGTTATAGGATGTTCGGTGTTCAGACATAAAATTAATCACCTTATTATCTTTTATACCACCTATTTCTTTTGAGATATTCTTCAATATTCCATTTTTTTCGTTTTCATAAAGCCAGTCTGTTGTATAATGCAATCGTGATTGATAACCTAAAATTTCGTTATTCCGATATCTTATAGACTGCAGTTTATAAGTAAAAGTGTCAAAAGTAGGCTCTTCTGTTTTTACTGTCAAGGTTAATGCAATAACTATTTCTACATAAGTGAAGCAATCAAGTTCGCTTAGATTTATGGTTAATACTTCAAGTTCACTCTGATCTAGGGTGTTCGCCACATATGGGCTTCCGAGAAAATATGTGGCAGTTTTTTCTAATATCGCCTCATTAGAGCTATTGCTCCACGGCTCGATATACTCGATATATTCATCAAAAATCTGTTTATCTTTAGGTAGAACAAGAGCTTTTGGTTGAGCTGCTAAATTGCATGATGTGGTAATAATGGCTAAAGTTAGAATAAATACAATCTTTTTCATATCCAGAATAGCCTTTATGATTATAAATTCTCATATAACTTTCTACTGCTCAGGTTTATTGGCCTTTGATAGTAGATAGTAATCCATAATTGTCATTGATGCCATCGCTTCAACAATAGGAACAGCACGAGGTAATACACAGGGGTCATGCCTTCCCCTTGCTCTAATTGTTGTGTTTTTACCGTTAATATCAACAGTCTGCTGTTCCATCAGGATAGTAGATACAGGTTTGAATGCAACACGAAAGTAAATATCCTGTCCATTAGAAATACCTGCCTGAATACCTCCAGAATAATTGCTTCTAGTGCTTATTACTCCATCCGAATCATAGAAAGAATCATTCACTTCGGAGCCTCTTTTCGAAACATTAAAGCCCATTCCATATTCGAATCCTTTCACAGCGTTAATTCCAAGCATTGCTGCACCAAGGGCAGCATGAAGTTTTCCGAAAACAGGTTCTCCAAGCCCCACAGGCACACCTTTAACCACACATGTTATCAATCCGCCTATAGTGTCACCTTTAGAGCGTACTTCTTGAATTAACTTTATCATTTGCACTGCAAGCTCGTCGTCAGGGCAACGTACAATATTATCATCAATTTTTGTAAGATCATACATCCTGTAATCATTCTCCAAGCCTATATGTCCTACTTTAGATGTATATGCTTTAATATCAATATCTATTTTGTTAAGATAAAGTTTAGCTATTGCACCACCTACAATTCGGGCTATAGTTTCGCGTGCAGATGAACGCCCACCACCTCTGTAGTCACGAATTCCATATTTCTGTTGATATGTAAAATCAGCATGTGATGGTCTGAATGCATCTTTAATATTATTGTAATCAGATGATTGTTGATTTTCGTTTTTTACTATAAAGCCTATTGGTGCACCAGTTGTTTTTCCTTCGAAAATTCCAGATAGAAATTCAACTTTATCAGATTCTATTCGGGGAGTAGTAATACGCGATTGCCCCGGGCGTCTTCTATTAAGTTCGTTTTGAATAAAATCCAAGTTTAATTCCAAACCAGGAGGACAACCATCAATAACTCCTCCCACAGCAGCGCCATGCGATTCACCAAATGATGTTAATCTATATAATGTACCAAATGTATTCATATCTAACAACCGCCACCTGAACAACCATTTTCTTCATTTGAGTTTCCACAGTCACATGATTCGCAACTACAACCACCAGTAGAGAACAGAGTTGCTATCTCTTCTGCTGAAGCTTCTCTTACTCCTAATACCTTTCCTGTGAAATGCATAATTTCTCCTGCTAGAGGATGATTAAAATCCATTGTCACTGTATTATCACCTATTTCAACCACTGACCCCATCAGTCTATTACCTGACGAATCCATCATTGGCACTACATTTCCTTCGAATAAAACCTCATTATCTATTTTTCCATCGATCTCAAAAACATTCTTGGGTAGATCTATTACTTGAGCCTCATCATACTCACCGTATGCATCATCAGGTGTTAATTTAAAGCTGAACTCAGCACCCTGAGTTAACCCTTCTATTTGCTTTTCAAAAGCATCAAGCATTGTATTGGTGCCAAAAATAAATTCCATTGGTTGCTGTTCAGTAGCTTGCTCCATTAGTTCTATATTATCACCTTCACCTACATTTAGGTCGTATGAAAGTGTAATATATTTGTTTTCAGAAATTTTCATTAATCTATATATTAAATGGTTTAAAGGATTTGAATAATAACATTCAAATATAAGTGAAGTTTATTTATTAACAACGTTTTTAAGATTATTGAGAGCTTTTTCAAGTACAATTTTTGAAGTTCCAACATTTAATCTCATAAAACCTTTACCTTCTATTCCAAACATTGTTCCATCATTTAGTGCAAGTCCGGCCTTCTCTACAAAAAGTTTAACCAAATCAGGCTGAGAAAGATTGAGTGCAGAACAGTCAAGCCACATTAAAAATGAAGCTTCCGGCAACATAGCCTTAATTTGAGGTATATTCTTTTTTAAAAAGCTATCAACAAATTCAATATTTTTCTGAACATATTCAAGCATTTGATTCAGCCAATCACCGCATTCATCATAAGCAACACGAGTAGCAGTGTATGCAAAAATAGTTCCCTCATCAAAGCCTCGAGGTTTTATATAGCTGAGATACTTATCTCTATTTTTTTTATTTGTAATAACAGCAAATGAACTTACAATTCCAGCGATATTAAAAGTTTTGCTTGGTGCCATCAGAGTAATGCAATTATTTTCTGCCTTATCAGATACTTTTGCAAAAGGAGTGTGCGTAAATCCGGGTAATGCCATATCTGAATGAATTTCATCAGAAACGACTAAAATATTATTATCGAAACATATCTCTGCAAGCTCTTTCAGTTCTTGGGCTGTCCAAGCTCTGCCAGCCGGATTATGTGGATTACATAGAATAAGCATTTTGCACTGTTTCTGAGCCACTATTTTACGTAAACCATTGAAATCCATTTTGTATTTACCGTTAGATTCAATCAACGGGTTATTAACTACATTCCTGCCAAGTGAGCTGCTCACAATCCTGAATGGATGATATACAGGTGGTTGTATTATTATATTATCACCTTTTTCTGTGAATTCATCAATAGCGAAAGCAAATCCCTTTACCACACCGGGAACATAAATTATATCCTCTTTGTTTATCTCCCATTTATGTCGATTCTTTAGCCAATTGATGATTGAATTTATGTAAGCATCAGATTTTACTGTATAACCAAATAATCCATGTTCAACTCTTTTCTTAAGAGCATCTATAATTGCAGGAGGAGACTTAAAGTCCATATCTGCTACCCACAATGGAATAAGGTCCTCACGCCCGAAAAGAGATCTTAAATTTTCAAGTTTAGAGCTGTCAGTGTTTGACCTATCTATTATCTCATCAAAATTGTATTTCATATTTTAAAACTACTATTTACTAATAATATACACTATTAATCGCATTTTTATCAAGAGCATTTTTACCTTTGAAGTTAAGAGATTCAAATGCTATACCTAAGACAAACTGATGTGTATTAGTCCTAGTAATAAGCTTATTAACATCTGTTGTATAAAAATCCCACAGATGACCTGTACGTACTGTAATGTTTTTAAAAGGGATATCTACTGTAAAATAGCTTCGTACGGCCAGCTGGTTATGAAAAGAACCTAAATGTATAGTTCCCTTGTCATTTCCGAGTGTAAATATCTCATAATAAGAGTGTCCGTATTCAGGAGAGAAGAGCATGCCGGCGAAAGGTGTTGACAGCTGCCACCGAAAAGTAAAGTTATGCCAATTGTATAACGCCATGGCGGAGAGATTTAAGTTGACATATGTTTTAAGAGAACCTGGATTATTGCTGTTGCGTATATTGTAAATACCACCCAGTGAGGCTTCAGGCCCTCCCCCTCCATAAAAACGAATATTTTCTAAGGCAAATAAGTTATAAAAACCATTAATATTATAATATAGACTTCCCCAGTATTCTGAAGATGATGAAGTTGGATTTTTTGTTATTGCAGTTTGTATTCTAAATTGATTCTGAATCAGTATATCTTTATCGAACATTCTTGATCCTTTTATTCGATCATGAACAATAGATATTGCAACTCCATCATATGTAAGAGGAGAGAGATAGGTGTCATATAAAACAGCTTTGCCTATTCCAAAAAGTGTTGAATGATTTACAGGGCTAATATTTTTTTCTGCAGAAGACTCCTGTGAGTATAGAAGACAACAAAAACTGATACATATAGAAATTAAAAAAGTAATCCTTTTCATCTAATATTTTTGTTTTCACATTTTAAAGTGTAAACACCATTAATCAAATAGTTTCATCTGTCCGGAGATTTCATCTCTCAGGTCTGAGTCTGACACATCATCATTTCCGTTTTCAGTATTATCTTCTTCAATTTCAATCTTTGTTGATTTTTCTTCTTTTACCGGTTCCGGGAATCGAGTAGGTTCTAGTTCAATAACTGTTTCAATATCAAAATTGGAAATTCGTTTACCCTTTGCTTTATAGCTCTTTTCACCTATAAATTCTTCAGCATCTAACTCTATAGGATTACGGAAATGATCATTACCACCAAAGATAGCTTGTACTCTAGGATATACTTCATCCGTCAGCAAAATTAAACGAGATTCTTTATTGTCGCCAAGAAAATTAAGAGGTTTATCAGTAGCATCCATGGTGAACCTCTTTATGTATGTATAGCCCTGTTGAGCGTCAAAAAGTGCAGCCGTCCATACTTTATATCTGTCGAATTTCTCAATTAGCAGAATATCGTCAGGGAAGTGATTTGACAGATCAAAATTACAGATATAAAAATCTCCACTTTTATTAACTACTAATATCTTATCTTCACCTTGAAACTCGCCAAGGTACTTACCATCACCTTCATAATTGAGTCTGAAAACATCAGGGTCATACCAAACCTTACGTCCTCCCAGTGTAGAAACACCTTTATGTTTTAATTGAATACGATGGATTTCAGCCTTTGTTAGTATATTTCCAATAGTACCGCGGCCCCTTATTTCGATTTCACTAAAATCCTTTTCAAATTGAAGAATACGCATACGTGGTTTAGGTTTCAAAATCACTTTAATTATTTCAGCTTCACCATTGGGGTTAGCACTAAAATAAGCAAGACGTGAACCTGTTTTTCCTTTTGTAAGATCATATTCTTTGTCACGCGTAACACTAGTTACTGCAAATCTTTTAATATAGTGTGGAGATGTTTTTCCATCCCGATAAACAACATTATATATTGTACGCTTGTCGTTTCTTTTAAATACATTTGCGTAAATAATTCCTTTCCCGACAAACATTTTATCACTCACTTTTACCACTTTATATTTTCCATCTTTGAAAAACACTATGATGTCGTCTATATCTGAGCAGTTACATACAAACTCATCTTTTTTTATACCTGTTCCAATGAAACCCTCCTCACGATTTATATATAATTTTTCATTGGCTACAATTACTTTAGCTGCTTCGATATTTTCAAAGTTACGTAATTCTGTTTTACGTGGGTAGTTTTTCCCATATTTTTCCTTAAGCATTACATACCATGAAATAGTATAATCTATGAGATTATTCAGGTTATGATTAATTTCGTCGATTTCTTCAAGAAGTTTAGAAATAAGCTCATCTGATTTACTGGCATTAAACCTTAGAATACGAGCCATTTTTATCTCCATCAGCTTGAGTACATCCTCATTATCTATTTCTCTGATAAAGGTTGATTTAAAAGGTTCGAGGCGTTTATCAATATGCGAAACAGCAATATTCATATTTTTAGCATCCTCAAACTCTTTGTCTTTGTAGATTCGTTCTTCTATAAATATTTTTTCGAGTGATGCAAAAAGATGAGCTTCCTGTTTTTCTCCTTTTTCTATTTCTAATTCTTTTTTAAGCAACTCCTTAGTACCATCAACCGATGATTTAAGTACGTCGCTAACAGTTAGAAAGTGAGGCTTGTCATTATCAATAACACAGCAATTGGTTGATATATTAATTTCACAATCTGTAAAAGCATACAGTGCATCAATTGTTTTGTCTGATGACACACCCGGAGCTAGTAGCACCTGTATTTCAACATCTTGAGCTGTAATATCATCAACCTTTCTAATTTTTATTTTTCCTTTATCGTTTGCTCTCAGAATTGAATCCACCAGACTTGATGTAGTTCTACCAAATGGTACATCCTTAATCACAAGCGTCCTGTTGTCCAACTTAGAAATAGTTGTACGCACTTTCACTGATCCTCCACGTTCTCCATCATTATATCTTTCTACATCAATATAACCACCTGTTTGGAAATCAGGAAAAAGTTTAAATGATTTACCTTCTAGATAAGCTACTGCTGCATCGCACAGCTCATTAAAGTTATGAGGTAATATTTTGGATGACAGACCCACGGCTATACCTTCAGCTCCTTGTGTCAATAGCAAAGGGAATTTTGCTGGAAGGACAATAGGTTCTTTATTACGTCCATCATATGAAGGTTTCCATTCGGTAGTTTTAGGATTAAATAAAACTTCTAGTGCAAATTTAGTAAGTCGTGCTTCAATATAACGTGATGCTGCGGCACTATCACCGGTAAGTATATTACCCCAATTCCCTTGACTGTCAACTAAAAGATCTTTTTGCCCTAATTGTACTAATGCGTCCCCAATAGATGCATCCCCGTGAGGATGAAATTGCATAGTATTTCCGATTATATTGGCTACTTTATTATAACGACCGTCATCCAAACGCTTCATAGAATGCATAATACGGCGTTGTACTGGTTTTAGTCCGTCTGAAATATGTGGTACCGCTCGTTCAAGAATTACGTATGATGCGTAATCCAAAAACCAGTTTTGATACATCTTCGATAAGTTCAGCTTACTGTTGTCACCCAAACGCACAGGAACTCTAGAGTCTGAGCCAATTCCTGTGGAAAAGCTTGTTTCTAATTCATCATCCTGCTGTTTTTCTGTATCATTATTGTGCAGGTCTTTGTCATTTTCTATAATATTATCGTCGTTAAATTGTTTAGGAGACATATGTTTTATTAATAAAACAGATGTTTGCTACCTTTTTTGGGTAGAGTACATCGTTTTCAGTGGTGTGAAATATTTGTTTAAAAATTGCTCAAAGGTATAAATATTGAGGTTAATTTCAAAATAGATTTAAATAGTCAGAATCTAATGAAATAATAGATTAACCATATTTTTAATGTGGAAAAAAACCTAATATCAAGTTGTTACTGTTTTTGCTTTCAGAATTTTGTGTATTTTTGTTATATAAAAGTAAGTAGAAAAAATCTTCATATGAGTATTATAAATAAAAATAATAAAATAGGTGGTACTATGAAAATAACAAAAATAATTAAGACATTAATAAAACCAATACTGATATTTATTATAACACTTTTTATTATCTCCTGTGGGAGTGTTCCTTTTACTGGTAGAAGACAGTTACAGCTAGTATCTAATGATGAAGTAATAGCTCTTAGTTTACAACAATATCAGGAGTTTATGCGTACAGCCCCTGTTGAAAGAGGTACTGCTAACGCTCAGATGGTAGGGCGTGTAGGTAATAGAATTGCGAAAGCTGTAGAAACTTTTTATGCAAGCAATGGATACGAATCAGAACTTGCCAATTTTACATGGGAATTTAACCTTGTAGCAGACAAAAATGTAAATGCTTTTGCTATGCCAGGTGGTAAAGTAGTAGTTTATTCAGGTTTATTACCTGTTACACAGACAGAAGAAGCACTTGCAGTTGTCATTGGGCATGAAATAGCGCATGTTATTGCTCACCATTCAAACGAAAGGCTGAGTCAACAGATTGCTTTACAATATGGAGGAGCAATTGCAGGAGGATTACTTGGAAATTCCGAATCAACACGTCAAATAGCCTCCACAGTATTTGGTCTTGGTGCTCAATACGGAGTAATGATGCCCTATGCTCGTAGACAGGAGCTTGAATCCGATGAAATAGGTGTAATTATTATGGCTATTGCAGGTTATGATCCTAGAGTTGCCATTCCTTTTTGGACTAGGATGGCAGAAGCATCGGGGAGTGCTGGAGTTCCAGAGTTTTTGAGTACACATCCTGCTGACAGCAGAAGAATAGAAAGGCTGGTTTCGATTATGCCAACAGCTCTTCAATATTATAAAGGTTCAGGTGTTCAAAATGAAGCCACTGAACCTATTCAAACTCAAGCTCCTATACCTGTAGATACAAAGGGTGCAAGAACCTCCGAAGAGTGGACGTTTTAGCCTCTTAACCGATTTAAGGATTGAACTAAAGCCTCATCTGCTCCAATTTTTCTTATTGCAAGAATCGTAAGAATAATTGCAATAATCGGCATAATTATTCCTATACCAATTTTATTAAAAAGGAGGGCATCTACAGAGTAAACTTTATAGAAAATAAATCCAAAAAACAGATAAAAACCTATCATCAATATTATATTGAAAATAGAA
The DNA here is from genome assembly GCA_964622945.1 of uncultured Proteiniphilum sp. Classification (GTDB taxonomy): domain Bacteria; phylum Bacteroidota; class Bacteroidia; order Bacteroidales; family Dysgonomonadaceae; genus Proteiniphilum. The sequence goes on along the minus strand of CAZURM010000006.1, from coordinate 14,157 downwards.
AGCCTTATCTGTAATATCCTATTTTTATATAAAAATATAGTAATCAGGGCTAAGATTGAACTGCTTAAGCTAATTGCGAAGAGCCCCCATGTTGAGTCATTTAGAGTCCCGTTTATGTAAATACCCATTGCCTCAAACACAACTTCATTGCTATTGTAATAGAAAGTAGCTAATGAGGTGGCAGATGCAACAAGCATCGCAGCGGCAGCTAATACTAGGAATACTGATTGAATTCGTTGAAGCATAAATTTAAAACAGATCTTTTTCTTTCGAAGGATTACGATAGTAAATTTCGTTCTCTATCCATTCTTCAATAGCAAACAGTGAGGGCTTAGGAAGTTTCTCGTAAAATTTAGATATCTCAATCTGTTCATGATTTTCGAAAACCTCTTCTAAGTTATCGCTATATGAAGCGAACTCCTGAAGTTTTGAGTCCAAATCTTGTTTCATTCCTATACTGATTTGGCTGGCTCTCTTACCAATAACTCTCACCATCTCATATACATTTCCAACTGGTTCTGCTAGTTTAAAAACATTACGAGTTTCTGTATTGGTGCTTGCAGCTATTTTTCTGTAATCCATATTTTGTTTTAATTTTTATTTATTGTCACATCATTGTTATGAGGTTGGCAAAACCTCTATTTTGCTTTGAGCTTCTTTATAGTAACTCTCGGCTTCTGATATATATTTCCCATTTGGGAAAGTATTAGTATAATTAAAATACTCATCAACAACCATTCGATAACGTTCAGGCTGAGTTTGGAGTGTACTTTTCTGAGCATATTCATATCTGGCACGCAGTATTGTAATCTGATAATCTTCCATATAAATTGAATATGGATAGTTTTTCATAGCTTCCTGTGCAGTTACAACAGCTGATTCGTAGTTGTTACCCCTATAATTACCAAGGTTAAAGTATAGTTGCGCAGCCAGTAATTCTTTATATGCTAATTTTTCCTGAAGTTCAAATAGATAGTTTTTTGCCTGTTCAGCACGTTCTGTCTGAGGGTATTTGTCAATATATTTTTGAAATTCAGCTATAGCAGTATAAGTTTTTGTTTGCTCCAGTTTTGGGTCCGGTGAATCAAGATACATTCCATAAGCTGAATAGAATAGCGCCGATTCAGCATATTCACCGTTGGGGTATGTATTGTAATAAGTAGTAAATGACTCTGTAGCCGAATAGTAGTTTCTTGAATTATAATAACTTTGAGCTAATAGATAGAGCGACTCCTCTGCTTGAGCAGTACCTCTCATAAATGCTATCAATTCCTCCAATAAGGATATACTACGACTGTACTTTCCTTCTTCGAAATATTTTTTAGCATAACTATACTTTAAATCTCTATCTGTACTATTCAATATTTTGGTATACTCACTGCATGAGCCTAGGGCTAAAGTGAGCATCAAAAAAAAGATAAGTTTAATTTTCATCTCGATGCACATCGGTTTAAGTTTGCAAATTTACTTAATCTTTCTGATTAATAGGTCTTCAAAACTGATTTTATTCTATTTTAGGATTTATTTGAAACAAAATCTAGAATACTATCAACATATCTACGATCATTTGCCAGCTTTGGAACTTTGTTTTGTCCTCCAATTTTTTCTCTATGTTTCATCCAATTATAAAAAACGCCTTTTTCCATTGTTCTGATAATAGGAGTATTTAATGACAAATTATATGAGCGCTTTGCTTCATAATCAGAGTTAAGTTTTTTAAGACTTTCATCTAATAATTTAGTGAATTCATTAATATCAGACGGTTCAGTTTCAAACTCAATCAACCATTCATGAGCACCATTATGATTTTCTGAAAAATATATTGGTGCGGCTGTATATTCAATAAACTTTGCTCCCGTTTTAAGGCAAGCATCAGCAATAGCTCTATCAGCATTATCCACTATTAGCTCCTCACCAAAAGCATTAATAAACTGCTTAGTACGTCCTGTTAATTTAAAGAGATGTGGATATATCGATGAAAACTGAATGGTGTCTCCTATTTTATATCGCCACAATCCTCCGCTAGTTGAAATTAACATAGCATATTGCTTTCCTATTTTTACTCCTTCCAAAGGAACAACTTCAGAATTATCCTCATCTAATTTTTCAACAGGAATAAATTCATAGAACACTTCATTATCCAAGATTAGAAGCATGTCATTTGATTCAGGAGTGAATTGAACACCAAAAAAACCTTCAGATGCATTATATGATTCCCAATAATTCATTTTATTAGATGGAATAATTTTATCAAATTGCTGCTTGAATGGAGGAAAGCTAACTCCACCATGAAAAAACACTTCAATATCAGGCCATAGCTCAATGATAGACATTCCTGTATCATTTACAATTTTATTGAGTAAAACAAGCATCCATGAAGGCACACCAATTAGTGCTCTAATATCTGTTTTTTTAGCATATTCAGTTAGTCTTTCTAGTTTATCTTCCCAATCAGGTAAAAGTGCGATCTCTTCAGGAGTTCTTCTTTTCTTAACAGGTCTTGGCAGATTTTTCATTAATATAGCAGAAATATCACCTGTGAAAATACCATCTCCTATATGGTTTATTTGCTGACTTCCCCCCATAACTAAAGTTTTTCCGAGAACAAATGACGTTTCCGGATGATGTAAAGCATAAGTTCCCAGCATATAGTACCCTGCTTTATAATTTCCATTAAATAGAGACTCTTTGGTTACTGGAATATATTTACTTTTATCTTCTGTTGTTCCTGAAGACATTGCGAACCATTTTATTGGCGTATCCCAAAGTACATTTTCCTCTTTTTTAATAATTATCTTTTCTAGGTATGGTTTTAAATCCTCGTAAGAAATAATCGGCACCTTTTTACTAAATTCAGTATAATTATTGATATTACTGAAATCCATTCTTTTGCCATAGAGTGTATTTCGTCCATGTTTCAAAAGATATTGAAGTGTCCTCTGTTGTGTTCCAAGAGGATCCTCCAAGAAATCCTCCACAGGTTTATAGTAAGAGTAAAGTATTGTTCGAGCTATTTTTTGAATCATTCTTTTCGTGAAAATTGTGGCACAAAGTTATACAGGGATTTTAGTAATTAGAAAAATAAATTCATAATAAATTAAAAAATTCAATCAACCTATACGACTTATTTTACGAAGTCTCTCTTCGTCAATGATTTTAATTTTTCTACCGTCAACGGCAATAATGTGTTCATTAACGAAATTGGAAAGTGTTCTTATAGCGTTAGATGTAGTCATATTTGATAGACTTGCAAGATCTTCACGAGCAAGATAAATATTTATTGTTGCTCCATCCTTTTCAAGTCCATAACTCTCTTTAAGAAATATCAAAGATTCTGCAAGACGTCCTCGTACATGTTTTTGTGTAAGATTAACAACTCTTTGATCAGCTATACCTAAATCAACTGACAGCATCTGTATAAAGAACATTGCGAAGTCTCCATTCTTACGTAGAAACTTTTCAATAAGTTCCATGGGTATCATACAAACTGTGCATGCTTCAAATGCAGAGGCTGCTGTTACATACGGCTCCCTTGCAAAAAAAGCACGATAGCCGAAATACATAATGGGACGTATGATTCTTATTATTTGACTTCTGCCACCAACTCCGCTTTTGTAAATTTTTACTTTCCCTTTAAAAAGACACATCAGATCTTTTGGGATTTCATTTTCTAAATAAATAAGTTCATTTTTTTTGAAGTTAAGTATTCGAGCATTCTCACGCAAAAGATTGCGCTCAACATCTGATAACATTCTCCATATTTCGGTTAATGTTAGAGATAAATCAATTACTTCTTTACTTTTTCCAGGCATGGGTGTTATAGAACTATGTTCTAAAACACAAATATAAGAGTTTTTTTAATAAGTAAAAAAAATATTCTTTTTTTAAATAAGGCATTGTTAAATATTCGAGACTCATTTACAAATAAAGCCATACTTCATAAAAAAAATGTAAATTTGTACGTAAATGAATAGAGGTCAGCTCATACAAACTATATTTTTTTTGCTTTTCTCAATGTGCTGCCACGCAACTGATGCACTCTTTCCTTCAGATACACTACTTATGAGGGTTATGAGTGCTGCAGAAAAATATAATGATCTGGTAGAAAGTTATTCTGCCGAAGTATATACTCGTTCCTATGTGGAAACAAAAGAGAAAAATTTTCTATATAAATACACCCATCTGATACCACAATTTGTTCTTCATGATCCTCAAAATGATGAAGCAGTTATTGAAACAATAAGTAATTTTAGTTTCGAATATCCTAATAATTATGTGCAAGATATAAAGCATGTAACAGGTACAATTACTAGTTTAAAAGATATTGAATCAATACCTTTTAAACTAATTAATATTAATATCTATGGTGAAACAACAAACGACGAAAGTTTTTTTATGCCAATACGTTTCAGCACTGCTAAATATTACAAATATGAGTTATATCAAACATTTACAGAAAACGATAAAATTTACTACAATATACACTATACTCCCATTTATGAAAATCCGAAGCTACTCAGAGGATATTTTATTGTTGAGAGAGGAACTTGGAGAGTAATTTTTTTTAGAGGCGAGGGAGTTGATATTTTTTCAGACTTTTCTTTTGAAATGACAATGGGGAATGAATGGATAACAAATTATTTACCAGTTGACTTCACTATTTATCAGACCACTTCATATCTTGGAAATAAATTAGCAGCCAGACACCTTGCTAAAATAAATTATACTAATATCGAGCTTAGAAAATTGGTTGAACCTGTGCAATCTCTCAATATTAGTGATTTCTATAAAATACGTCTTGATTCCGTTCCTGTGCAGAGTGATTTGGCTTTTTGGGACAATTTCAGACCCATACCATTACAAGCCAGGGAGAGTGATGTAATTCTAAAGTATTTACATCGTAGACAAGCTAGTATAGAGAGTGGTGATAGTTTAAAAGATCAAAAAATTGCACAGCAATTAGCTCAACGCGTAGTTATGAATTCCAGCTACAAATACAGATCGATGAGTATGGGCTATTCGGGCCTTTTAAATCCATTAATGTTGGGATTTTCTTCTAGAGATGGAGTAACCTACCGACAAAAACTATCCTTTAATATTGACTTGAATCACAACCGCACAATTAAAATAGATGCATTTGCCGGGTATATGTTTCGCAGAAAGGAGTTTTTTACTGATCTGACTACCACGTGGAATTATGATCCTTTTCATCTTGGTAATATAGCAATTTCTATAGGTAATGGTAACCCCACCTACAGTTCTCTATTTGTTGATCAAATTCAGGATAGTCTCAAAAATAAAGGCCTGTCATTTGAAGATTTTTCACTTAATTACTATAAGGATTATTACATTAAACTGTATAACACCCTTGAAGTTGCTAACGGATTACTTATTCAAAGCGGTATTGATTATCATATCAGAAAAAGTAAAAGTAGTGCTACAGTTTTACGTTCAACAAATGATGATGTCACCCCTATAGAAAATATGTTTGGTGTCAGAAGATCATTTGCTCCTTTTATTCGAATAAGCTGGACTCCAGAACAATATTACAGATATGAAGGGCGACAAAAAATTTATGTCAGATCATCTTTTCCGACATTTAAATTAGAACTATCTCGAAGTTTTCAGAACATTTTGAGTAGTACGTCGGAATACAACCGTGTGGAATTTGATATAAATCAGAATATACCTATTGGGCTAATGCATTCATTTCAATATCATTTAGGTGCAGGAGTTTTTATAAATCAGAAGACAGAATATTTTGCTGATTTCGTCTATTTTTCTAAAAGTAACTTCCCTGAAAATTGGGATGATGGACTGGGTGGTGTATTTAATTTGCTTGGTAGAAATTTATATAATGCATCAGACTCATATATTCAGTCGCACTTCATGTTTGAAACCCCTTTTCTTATTTTAAAAAACATTCCATTTGTATCGGACTTTGCAGACAAAGAGAGAATATATCTAAGCCAGTTATACACACCTCAAATTATATCATATATTGAGTTAGGCTATGGTATAGGTAATCGTTACTTTAATGCTGGAATATTTGGCTCGTTTCATAAAATAAAATTTCGTAATATAGGTGTACGCGCTGCGTTTGAATTTTGAGTCTTAAATTTATATCTTTGTAAAAAAAATCAGATGATCTGTTTTCCAAATGCTAAAATTAACTTAGGACTACAAATCGTTTCCCAAAGGTCGGATGGTTATCATAACTTGGAGACTATTTTTTATCCAATCGGTCTGAAAGATGCTCTAGAGATAGTGCCTATTTCCAAATCAGAAATAATAGACACGAAAAATAACCACAATTTCTTTTCTTATGGTGACATAATTAAAGGTAAACAGGCTGACAACCTAGCAGTTAAAGCACTACTTCTGATATCACAAGAGAGAAAGATTCCATTAATAGACATTCATCTTTTAAAAAAGATACCAATTGGTGCAGGGTTGGGAGGAGGTTCTTCAGACGCAGCTTTTATGCTAAAATTGTTAAATGAGTCGTTTGAGCTTAGATATTCAACAGATGATTTGATAAAATTAGCATCCAAAATAGGAGCCGATTGTCCTTTTTTTTTATACAATAAGCCTATACTGGCTACTGGTATTGGTAACAAGTTTGAGACTATTGAACTTGATTTGAAAGAATATTTTTTAGTGGTTGTTAAACCAGACATATCAGTTTCAACCAAAGAAGCTTACTCAATGATTAAGCCTAATAGCCCTAAGTATTCTTTAAAGGAGATTGTTAAAAAACCCTTGATTGAGTGGAATGCACTAATGAAAAATGATTTCGAGACACCTATATTTAAAAAATATCCCGAAATTTGTAATGTTAAAAATCAATTACTTGATATGGGAGCCCTGTATTCTTCTATGAGTGGTTCAGGCTCATCTGTTTATGGCATTTTTAAGAATAAACCTGACTATAAGAATAAGTTTAATGATTATTTTGTCTGGTGTAGCAAATTTTATTAGTGATGAATAGTATAGTATAGTATAATGTATATGAGAAAAAGTCATTTTTTATTTGTAGTGATAGGATTAATATTTGTATCAAATTTACGATCTCAAAATCTTTTTATGCCCGATAAACTGTTCACATTCGGTCCTATAGAGCTACAAAAGCCAATCCTCCTTGATAGTGTAAATATTAATAACAGTTCCTATTCAGACGAAATGTTGTTATCCTACTCTGTGAACTTCCCTGATCATGAACGTTTTACCACAGAAATCACGCCAGATAGTTTGGGATTTTTTCACTTACTTAAACCAGAAGAAGGAATAACCTTTCAGCTACTGTCGACATTTATCAAAGGAGATCGTTATGGAAGAGGAAAACTCACAGTAACATCTACTAATCCTCTTGAGTTGTGGGTAGATGGTGTTAAAAGATCTACAAAGACTCAGCTGAACGATAGTTTACATCATTCCGGCTCAGTAGAGACTTATTTAAATGGATTTACCAATAATTCAAGGATAATCATAAAAATGATGATATCAGCTGACAATAAGATTGACCCAGCAGTAAAAATTGACATTAGACCAGAAGAGACTGATTCTTTATTAAATTACACATTTAATGGTACCAACAAAAGAAGAATTGACATTAAAGATATCTTAGAAGGTAAGCGTGTTAGTAATTCATCGATTTCACCAAGCGGACGCTTTGTACTTTTAAGCTTTAGAGAAACAGTACCGGGGGGTAAGAATGTGGATTATATTGAGATTTATGATACAAAACAAAAACAGACAATTATTTCAGAAAAAGACAATAGAGACAGAATTCGATGGATGCCCGAATCAGACCTTCTTTATTATGTAGATGATGTTAATGATAAGAGGGATATTTATACATTAAATCCACTTACTATGGAGATTAATGTTTTGGCTACAGGTTTACCTAAAGAAAGTTTTTATATGGTTCCTGATGAGAAATCAATCATCTTCTCTTCAAAAGAAACTATAACTCCTGCCAGTCCTGCAGGTTTAAAACGATTGATTGGCATAGATGATAGACAATCAAGTTATAGAGATCGATACTTTCTTTATCGATATTTTTTTGATACAGGACTTACTCAACAGCTTACTTTTGGGAAGCAAACTGCTTCTCTTAATGACATTACCATGGACTCGAGATATCTTCTTTTTTCAACATCCGAAGAAGATCTGTCGGAACGCCCGTTTAATAAGAGTTCTATGTATTTGTTAGATTTAAACACTATGTTGGTGGATACAATCTGGGAGGATTTGACATATACCTACTCAGCACAGTTTTCCCCCGATGGTAAACAATTATTAATACATGGTGCTCCTGAAGCATTTGATGGTATAGGTTTAAATATAGATATAGATCAAATAGCAAATAGTTACGATACCCAATCATACATAATGAGTTTGGAATCAAGAAAAATTGACCCAGTAACAAAAGAGTTTGATCCTACAATCTCTGCTCAAATTTGGAGTCCTCAGGACAACTATATTTATTATCGAGTTGAAGAGGGAGATAGGGCTAATATGTATCGTTATTCTTATATTAACAGAAAATTTGAAAAATTACCTCTAAAAGAAGATGTAATAAGATCTTTTAGTATTGCAGAAAATGCAGCATGGGCTACATACACAGGTGTTAGTTCATCAAACTCAAATAGGAGCTACCTGCTTAATCTGAAAACAATGGAATCAACTCTTTTAGCAGACCCTTATTCAGCAAGATTAAACACACTTAACTTAGGAGAGGTAATAGATTGGAATTTCACATCTTCCTTCGGAGATGAAATTGAAGGTCGTTACTATCTGCCGCCTGATTTTAATCCTGAAAAAAAATACCCATTATTAGTTTACTATTACGGAGGAACAAGTCCAACATCACGTACTTTTGAAAGTACTTATCCATTGCATGTATATGCAGCACAAGATTATGTAGTGTATACACTACAACCAAGTGGTACAACAGGATATGGTCAAGAGTTCTCTGCCCGTCATGTAAATGCATGGGGTGATCAGACAGCAGAAGAAATTGTTGAAGGAGTAGAACAATTTGTTGCTGCTCATTATTTTGTGGATAGTACAAAAATTGGCAATATTGGAGCATCATACGGAGGTTTTATGACTCAGTATTTGATTACAAAAACTGATATGTTTTCAGCTTCAGTATCACATGCCGGTATAAGTAATATTACAAGTTATTGGGGAGAAGGTTATTGGGGCTACTCATATAGTGCTGGCGCAAGCGCTGGAAGTTATCCATGGAATAATCCTGAACTATATGTTAAGCAGAGTCCATTATTCTCTGCAGATAAAATTAATACTCCTTTATTATTACTTCATGGAACGGCTGACACAAATGTACCAATTGGTGAAAGCATACAGATGTATACTGCATTGAAGCTACTAAATAAGCCTGTTGAATTTATACAGGTGTTAGGTGAAAATCATGCTATATACGATTACGATAAGCGTATAGCATGGAATAATGCAATCTATGCATGGTTTTCAAAATGGTTAAAAGATGATTCAAGATGGTGGAATTCAATGTATCCTGAGGATTAGAAACAGATAATTGAGTTTATGGAAAATTTATGTAAAAAAACTATTAGAATTGCACGAGAAGTTGGTGAATATCTGAAATCAGAGCAACTGTCACTGAAAAAGAAAGATATAGAGCTAAAAGGTACACGTGACTATGTAACCTATATAGACATGGAGGCTGAAAATAAGTTGGTAAAAGGACTGAAGGAGATATTACCTAATTGTGGTTTTCTCACTGAAGAAGAAACTGTTGAATTTGAAGAGAGAGAATATACTTGGATTATTGATCCTCTTGATGGAACAACAAACTATGTTCATGGTGATTCACCTTATTCTGTGAGTATAGCTTTAAAGCAAGGGAGTCAAATTATTCTTGGTGTTGTTTTTGACCCTGTGGCAAATCAGATGTTTAATGCAACTTCAAAAGGGAAAGCTTATTTGAATGACACTTTACTTGAAGTTAGTAACCATTCCTCTATTAAAAATGCATATGTTGGTTTTGGAATACCCTATAAATTAGAAGAGCGTGGTGAGCAAATTCTTAAAAATACAATTGAACAATTTCATAATACCAGTTTTCGTATAAAAGGCTCTGCAGCATTAGAGATTTGTTATGTAGCTGCAGGAATAAGTGATACATACTTTCATTCAGGGCTCTCATCATGGGATGTTGCTGCAGGCTCCTTCATATTAGAATGTGCTGGAGGTAAATGTACCGACTTCTCAGGTGGTGACAACTATCTATTTGGTAGAGAATTGGTTGCTTCGAACGGTATTATACACTCTGATATTATGAAATATATTATCCAAAAATAACCAATGGACAATCAGACTATTTTAATTGCTTTTTTACTAACAATTATTGCCGGTTTGTCAACTGGGATAGGTAGTTTTATAGCATTTATTGCTAAACGTACAAATACTAATTTTCTAAGCTTTGCATTAGGACTTTCAGCAGGTGTAATGATATATGTTTCATTTATGGAGATGTTACCTCAGTCGCTGGATTCACTTTCTGCAACATTTGGCGAGAAAATTGGAGTTTTATATATGATTATTGGTTTTTTTGGAGGTATTATTCTGATTGCACTTATTGATTTTTTGATTCCTAAATCTAGCAATCCTCATGAAATGCATAGTGTAGAAGAGATGAAAAGTAATAATGGTTTAAAGCAGACCGGAATAATTACTGCAATAACTATAGCGATACATAATTTTCCAGAAGGCATCGCAACCTTTATGTCGGCACTTACCTCATTTGAAGTGGCAATTCCAATTACTGCTGCTATAGCAATACATAATATACCAGAGGGTATAGCTGTAGCTGTTCCAATATATCATTCAACAGGAAGTAAGAAAAAGGCTTTTTGGTTATCATTTGCATCAGGTTTAGCAGAACCCCTTGGTGCACTTATTGCATTCCTTTTCCTTATGCCCTATTGGAGTCCAACTCTAAATGCATTTGTGCTTTCAGCAGTAGCTGGTATCATGGTTTATATATCACTTGATGAACTACTACCTAGTGCAGAAAAATATGGTAAGCACCATAATTCAATTATAGGATTAGTAGTAGGGATGTTAATTATGGCTTTTAGTCTCTATTTGTTCATTTGAATGAATTAAGATATCTTTGCTTTCTTTTTTTTAAATATTTACTCAACAAATATATGGTGATGAAAACAGATTTAAAACAGATTGGTGAACGAATCAAGGGGCTTCGTGACGCATTAGACTACACCCCTAAAAAGATGGCCCAAAAACTGGAAGTTAATGTGGAGGACTATTTACTTTTTGAAGAGGGAAAAAAAGATATATCTGTATCTTTTCTTCAACGTATTGAGAGAGAGTTTAATGTTGATATATCCACTTTGATGTTCGGCACAGAACCTCGTATGAATTCCTATTTTATAACGCGTAAAGATAAAGGCGTAAGCGTAGAAAGAGTGTCGGCCTACAAGTATCAATCACTAACTTCAGGTTTTACCAATAATGTAGCTGAAGTTTTTGTGGTATCTATAGAACCAAAACCAGCTGAAACTGATTTCTTTAAAAATATTCACGCTGGACAGGAGTTCAATATGGTTTTAGAAGGGAGTATGATGATAAATATGAATGGTAGAGAACTCATTCTAAAAGAAGGTGACAGTATTTATTTTGATTCATCCCTGCCACACGGAATGAAAGCCCTTAACAACAAACCGGTAAAATTTCTTGCAGTAATATTATATCCATAGGTTATCATGATAGAAAAATTTTTAAAGAAAACTGTTTTCACATCACAAAAAGATTTTGTTGAAAACTATGAGATAAATGTGCCTGAAAACTTCAATTTTGCTTATGATATTGTAGATGAATGGGCAAAAACAAATCCAGAGAAACGAGCACTCTGCTGGACTAATGATAAGGGAGAACACCAAGACCTATCATTTGGAGAAATAAAAACACTTTCAGACAAAACCGCATCATTTTTTCAGTCACAAGGTATTGGTAAAGGTGATATGGTCATGTTGATACTTAAACGTAGTATTGAATTCTGGCAAACTATTATTGCACTGCATAAGATTGGTGCAGTACCGATTCCTGCAACACATCTGTTGACAGATAAAGATATTGTATATCGTAGCAATGCTGCAAGCGTAAAAGCTATTGTTGCAACAGAAGATGATTGTCTTATTGAGCATGTGAATCTTGCGGTTAAAGACTCACCAACTGTTAAACATCGAATCAAAGTTGGCGAAACTATTCCTGATGGATGGATAGATTTTCATAAAGGTGTTGAAGAAGCTACGCCTTTTAAAAAACCTGAGAATATAAATAATAATGATGACATTATGATTCTCTATTTCACATCAGGTACAACGGCTCAACCGAAAATGGTAGCTCATGATTTTGTTTATCCGTTAGGACATATAACAACCGCCAAGTTTTGGCATAATCTTAATGAGAATAGTGTACATCTTACTGTTGCAGATACTGGTTGGGCGAAAGCAGTATGGGGAAAACTATATGGTCAGTGGATTATAGGTGCATGCGTATTTGTTTACGATTTTGAAGGTCGTTTTATACCTGAGGATATTCTAAATATAATTTCGAATTATAAAGTAACATCTTTTTGTGCACCACCCACTATTTACCGTTTTCTCATACGTGAAGATTTACGTAAATATGATCTTTCATCGCTTGAGTATTGCACTACAGCTGGCGAAGCACTCAACCCCTCGGTTTTCGAAACCTTTTATGAACAGACAGGAATTAAAATGATGGAGGCGTTTGGACAAACTGAAACAGCTCCCACAATAATTACATTTCCATGGATTGAGCCAAAACCCGGTGCAATGGGTGTTCCAAATCCCTTGTATAAAATGGATCTACTAACTCATGACGGCCGTTCAGCTGAAGATGGCGAACAGGGTGAAATTGTGTTTTATACTGATAAAAAACGACCACTTTCTCTATTTAAAGGTTACTACAGAGATGAAGAGTTAACTAAACAGGTGTATGCCGACAATATATATCATACAGGAGATATGGCATGGCGCGATGAGGATGGATTTTATTGGTTCGTTGGTCGCACAGATGATGTAATAAAGAGCTCAGGTTATCGTATTGGACCGTTTGAAGTTGAGAGTGCGGTCATGACCCATCCTGCAGTTGTTGAATGTGCAATTACAGGTGTTCCTGATGAAATTAGAGGTCAGATTATTAAAGCTACTATTGTGCTTGCCGAAGAGTATAAACATAAAGCTGTGAATGAATTGACAAGAGAGATTCAAGATCACGTAAAGACTGTTACTGCTCCTTATAAATATCCACGAGAAATAGAATTTGTTGATGAACTTCCTAAAACTATTAGTGGTAAAATCAGAAGAGTTGAAATTAGAAGTAAGGATCAGTAGTTTGATGTTAAGAACAATAATTAACATCTCTACGTTATATTTAAATCAAAATAAATAGTTGATATAAAAAATAGATTTTAAAGTTATGAAAAAAGCATATGTATTCCCAGGGCAGGGAGCCCAATTTGTGGGGATGGGAAGAGATTTATATACTTCATCAGATCTTGCCAAAGAAATGTTTGAAAAAGCTAACGAAATAATAGGTTTTAGAATAACTGATTTGATGTTTTCGGGAACTGACGAGGATTTAAAACAAACAAAAGTAACACAACCTGCAATATTCCTGCATTCTGTAGTATTAGCTTTCTCACTAGGTGAAGATTTTCAACCTGATATGGTAGCCGGACATTCTCTTGGTGAGTTTTCCGCACTTGTTGCAGCAGGGGCTATCTCATTTGAAGATGGATTAAGATTAGTATATACTCGTGCACTTGCAATGCAGAAAGCGTGCGAATCTAATCCTTCAACCATGGCTGCTATATTAGCACTTCCAGATGAAATAGTTGAGGAAATATGTACATCTTTAGACGAAGTGGTTGTACCTGCAAACTATAATTGTCCAGGACAAGTAGTAATCTCAGGAACAATTACTGGTATAGAAAGGGCGTGTGAACTTATGAAAGAAGCTGGAGCAAAACGTGCACTGCCACTTAAAGTAGGAGGAGCCTTTCATTCACCTCTTATGGAGCCAGCTCGTATAGAACTCTCTAAAGCTATTGAAGCAACA
>CAZURM010000005.1:0-61835 GCA_964622945.1 uncultured Proteiniphilum sp. | reverse complement strand
TGGTTTTTTCATAATAGTATTAGATTTAAGGTTAACATGTTTGGCAGGATGTCGGGAGACATTCTGCCAAATTATTTATAATGTATTACTTAAGCCTATTCGTATTAATTTATTTAGCATTTATTTCCTTTTTCCGTATCATACTTTTAATATTGTCAAAACTTTTTTATTTTTGTAAAAAAAGTATTATTATGAGAATTCCTTTTTTAAGAACTATGCTTATTTTTATCTCTGTGTTATTTATTCAATGCAGATCAGATAAAAATACAATAAATAGAGAACTTACAGAAATGGCAGCTGATCTTAATACATTTACACCAATCATGCTCGACCAATATACACGTTTTGATAATGCTACAGTAGATGAAGATAATGTATTCAGATATAACTATACTGTATTGAATAGCTCAAATCCTGACTCTTTGATCGAGGTAGTGTCAATTAGCTTGAAGGAGAATATTAAAAATGAATTATCAACTAATCCTCAATTATTTTTTTTTAAGAAAAACAATGTTATCATCGAATATGTTTATAAAGATGAGAATAACCAAGTTATTCGTTTGTTACAAATAAATCCAGAAGATTACCAGTAAAATTATTCATTATGAGTCGCTATTTTTTTATCGATGAAATAGGTCAGCAGCGTGGAACATTTTCCCCAAAAGAACTTAGTTTAGAAAACATAAAACCCGAAACACTTGTGTGGACGCAAGGAATGGAGCAATGGATGCGTGCTGATGAGGTGAGTGAATTAAGATTTATATTTGATCATAGTGTAGCGAAACAATATATAATGCAGCAAGAATCTGAAAGTGCAAAGTTTGAAAAAGATAATAGTAAACCAATGCCCAAAACATGGTTAGTTGAGTCAATACTGGTAACTTTACTTCCTTTTCTTTTTTGTGGTAGCTTTCTAAGTCTTTTAGGAATAATTGCCATTGTTTATTCGGCACAGGTTGAGACGTTTTACAACAAGGGAGATTATTTAGCATCATTAGAATCCTCACGTTCAGCTGGTAAATGGATAAAAATCACTTTCTGGATTTTTATTGCTTGGGTCTTTCTTATTATTGTAGCTCTGTTTTTGTTTTTTGGCCTTTTAGGCTTCAGCTTTAACGTAATAGATAATTTAATAAATATTTAATAATCTGAATTTGTGATTTACATATAAAACATATAAAATGGAAGATTTTAATAACCTACCTCCGATATCACCTGTTCCACACGCATATCAGAGTAAAGAAAATCAATATGATGATATCCCTCCCTTGAAGCCAAATAATTGGTTGTGGCAATCAATTGTAGCAACATTATTTTGCTGTAATGTTCTAGGTATAGTAGGAATTGTATATGCAGCAAAAGTGGATGTACTTTATTCTAATAAAAAATATTATGAGGCTGAGCTAAATTCTAAGAATGCACGAACATGGACACTTATTGCTTTTGTTATTGGTTTGATTTCGATTATATTATCGGCAATAATGATGTCAACCGGTAGTATGGCGTCTTATCTTGAAGGGATTATTGAAAACAATGCAAGCGGTTATAATTTCTGATATATTTTGATGCTTTAGTGCGAAAAGGAATTAAAATAGTTTTAGGTGCTGGTGTAGTTTTAATACTTTTGATGGCACTTTTTGTTTTCTATCATTTGAATCCTGAGACTCAACCAGTTTTTCCAAAATGCCCTTTTCTAGTCTTAACAGGATATGAATGTCCCGGCTGTGGTACACAGCGAGCAATTCACCAATTGCTACATTTAAATGTTAGTGCGGCATTAAGGCATAATGCATTTATGGTATTTGCCTTACCCTATGTGTTTTTGGCTATTTATATGGAATATTTCGGAGGGAAACGGCGTAATCTAAAGCTATATACTGTTTTATTTGGCAGATATTCAGCCATCGTGGTTTTAATTATAATCTTATTATATTGGATTCTGAGAAATATAATTTAATATTTTAGGTGATTATCTTTAATTTGCTCCATTTAGTTTTTCTTTGAGAAAACGCCCCGTATAAGAATCATCACATTTTGAAATATCTTCAGGAGTTCCTAAGAAAACTATATTACCTCCTTCATTTCCACCCTCAGGTCCGATATCAATAATATGATCTGCACATTTTATAATTTCCATATTATGCTCTATAATAACAACTGTATGTCCTCTTTCAATGAGTGAGTTAAATGCTTTAAGCAAAGTCTTTATATCATGAAAGTGTAACCCTGTGGTGGGTTCATCAAAAATAAAAATTGTTGGTCGATCTTTTTCTGATCCGAGAAAGAACGCAAGCTTCACTCTCTGATTTTCACCACCTGATAAAGTTGAAGAAGACTGACCAAGCTTAATATATCCTAGCCCTACGTCTTGGAGAGGTTGAATTTTTTTAGTGATTTTTTTCTCAGTAGTTCCATTTTGCTTACCAAAAAAAGCAATAGCCTCATCTACAGTCATCTCCAATACGTCGTAAATTGTAACGCCATTGTATTCAACCTCCAATACTTCAGGAGAAAAGCGTTTGCCATGGCAAGATTCACACACAAGCTGTATATCCGCCATAAACTGCATTTCCACCGTGATAGTTCCTTCACCTTTACACTCTTCACATCTTCCACCTTCAACATTGAAAGAGAAGAATGCAGGTGTGAAATTCATTTGCTTTGATAGAGCTTGAGCTGCGAACAACTTCCTTATTTCGTCAAAAGCTTTAAGGTATGTAACAGGATTTGAGCGAGATGATTTTCCTAAAGGGTTTTGATTAACAAACTCTACAGCTTCTATAAGATTAATGTCACCACTAACTCCATTAAATTCAGCTCTTTCTAATGCAGTGCCCTTATAATGATGTTGTAGTGCATTGAAAAGTACATCATTCACAAGAGAGGACTTACCTGACCCGCTTACACCTGTCACAACAGTTATTACGTTTAGTGGAAATTTTACATCAATATTTTTTAAATTATTTTGACGTACACCTTTAACTTCAATATAATTATTCCATTTACGCCTTACTTTTGGTAGATCAATTTGTTCTTCACCTGTAAGATATTTTACAGTGAAGCTGTCGCTGCTCATCTTGAGTTTTGCAACTTTACCCTGATACATTACTTCTCCACCTAATCTACCAGCTTTAGGACCTATATCGATAATATAATCTGCAGCTCGTATAATTTCCTCGTCATGTTCAACAACAACAACGGTGTTCCCAAGATTTTGAAGCTCTTTAAGTACGTTTATCAAAAGGTAGGTGTCACGTGAATGGAGTCCTATGCTCGGCTCATCCAAAATATAAAGTGAGCCAACAAGACTGCTGCCTAGAGAAGAAACCAGATTAATTCGTTGACTTTCACCACCTGAAAGAGTATTTGAAAGTCGATTGAGAGTTAGATATCCTAGTCCAACATCTATTAAAAATTGAACTCGATTATTGATTTCAATGAATATCCTTTCAGCTATTGCTGCATCTGTATCATTAAGTGTAAGATTATTGAAAAACTCCTTTAGTTCAGTGATAGGCATTAATACAAGTTCAGTGATAGGCTTTCCTCCAACTTTTACATAAAGTGCTTCGGGTTTAAGTCGCGCACCTTTACAAGCAAAGCACTCAGTCTTTCCTCTATATCGAGCAAGCATAACGCGGTTTTGAATTTTATACAGATTCTTTTCCAACATTTGGAAGAAGTCATTTATTCCGTATATATCATGCTCATGTCGTCCATTCCATAGAATATCTTTTTCTTCGTAAGAAAGATTATAGTATGCACGATGAATAGGAAAATCAACTTTGTATGCACTATTTACAAAGTAGCGCCTCCACTCGCTCATTTTTTCACCTTTCCAACATTTTACACACTCTTCTTGAACTGATAAACTCTTATCAGGTATTACAAGATTTTCATCTATACCTACAATTTTCCCAAACCCTTCGCATTTTGGGCATGCACCGACAGGACTGTTAAAGTTAAACATCATCTCGGAGGGCTCTTCGAATATGATTCCATCTGCTTCAAATCTATTAGAGAATGTGAAAGATTCAATTCCATTTTCACTCCAGAAGCGAATTATACATTCACCATTACCCTCTAGAAATGCAGTTTCCACTGAATCAGACAAACGATTAACCGCTGCTTTATCTGAAGAGCATGAGAGCCGATCAATTACAAGAAGCACTTCGTTTATGGGAGGAAGCTGCTTTTGTTCAAGTAACTCTTCTATTCTGTAAAACTGTTCGCCCACATCCACACGAGTGAATCCCTCTTTCATGAGTATCTCAAGCTGCTCATGTAAACTCCTATTGTTGCGT
Organism: uncultured Proteiniphilum sp.; assembly: GCA_964622945.1. Classification (GTDB taxonomy): domain Bacteria; phylum Bacteroidota; class Bacteroidia; order Bacteroidales; family Dysgonomonadaceae; genus Proteiniphilum. The sequence goes on along the minus strand of CAZURM010000005.1, from coordinate 57,531 downwards.
ACTTTTATACTGGTTAAAACCGCCATACGTGTACCATCTCTGTACTGATACATTTTATCAATCACATCCTGCACATAATGCTTTTTCACTTCTGTTTTTGAAATTGGAGAGATGGTTTTCCCTATTCGAGCATATAAGAGCTTCAGATATTCGTAAATTTCAGTTGAAGTGCCTACTGTTGATCGCGGATTTCTTGATGTGGTTTTTTGCTCAATTGCTATAGCAGGTGGGATTCCTCTAATATAATCAACTTCAGGCTTATTCATTCTGCCAAGAAACTGACGGGCATATGCCGAAAGGCTTTCAACATAACGTCTTTGACCCTCAGCATATAATGTATCAAACGCAAGTGAAGATTTTCCTGAACCGGAGAGTCCCGTGATCACAGTAAAACTATTGCGGGGAATACTAACATTAATATTTTTTAGATTATTGACACGCGCTCCCTTTATTTCGATTTTTTTCTGATTACTCATATAATACAAAAATAACCAACAAAGATAAACATTTTAGCAGTTAGTAGAAATTTACCTTTTGTTATATCATTGTTATTTAGTAAATCAAAACCAAGCCCAAAGTTATTTTTTGATACAAAAACTGTATATTTGTAACTGTATATAATAATTAAAAGAGATTGCGATGTCATTAACCCTATACTTGTCGCTACCAATAACAAATCCTACGGTGCAGTTTTTGATTCTGTTTGTGATTATATTGCTTGCACCCATTCTGTTCAATAAAGTAAGAATCCCTTCTCTGATTGGATTGATTATAGCAGGTGCTGTTATTGGACAATTTGGCTTAGGCTTGATGTTACGCGATAGCAATATGATAATGCTGGGTAACGCTGGGTTGCTATATATAATGTTCTTAGCAGGTGTAGAAATAGATGTTGCTGAGTTTAGAAAAAATAGCTCTAAAAGTTTGGTGTTCGGAATGCTTACATTTTGTATACCTATGATTATAGGTACTTTTGCCGGTTATTATCTGCTGAATTTGTCGATTATGTCCTCTGTGCTGTTGGCAAGTATGTTTGCATCGCATACACTTGTGTCGTATCCAATAATCAGCAAACTTGGGGCAGGAAAGAATAGGGCTGTTACTGTTGCAATAGGTGGCACTATGATCACTGACACACTGGCGCTATTAGTGTTAGCTGTTATCGTTGCCATGCATCAGGGAGAGGTGACACCAGCTTTTTGGGGTAGAATGACAATATCAATGATAATTTTTGTGTTGATAGTCATCTTCGTTTTTCCTGTGATGGGAAGATGGTTTTTCAAAAAATTCCATGATAACACTTCTCAGTTTATTTTCATAATGGTTATGGTGTTTCTGGGAGGATTTTTAGCTGAACTGGCAGGGATAGAAGCAATAATAGGTGCTTTCCTAGCAGGACTTTCGTTGAACAGGCTTATTCCCCACGTTTCATCTTTAATGAACAGAATAGATTTTGTAGGTAATGCCATTTTTATCCCCATCTTTCTTATAAGCGTGGGAATGCTTATCGATTATAATGCTTTTATATCGGGTTTGGAAACCATTAAAGTTGCAATAGTAATGACAAGTGTGGCTATCCTTGCTAAATATCTTGCAGCACTTATCACTCAAAAAATATATGGATACACTAAAGCAGAGAGAATGCTTGTGTTTGGCTTAAGTAATGCACAGGCTGCAGCTACTCTTGCAGCTGTTTTGGTGGGTTATCAAGTGGGATTGCTTGATGATAGTATCTTAAATGGTACAATTGTTATGATTCTGGTTACATGTACAATTGCATCATTTAGAGCACAAAAAGGAGCTGTTGAAGTTGCGTTTGCTGAAGGTATGGACAACGAAAATAGTGCTAATTTTGAGGAGAAAATCCTAATTCCTGTGGCCAATAGAGAGACACTCAAAGATTTAGTTGATTTTAGTTTGATAATTAAGTCTAAAAACAACAAGGATAATCTGTATGCACTAAACATAATTAAAAGTGCTGAATCCACGCCTCAAGTTGAGAAAGATTCACGAAAAATACTTGAAGAGGCTGTAAAACTTGGTGCTGGTGCAGATACTACAATACAACCTTTGAGCCGCTATGATATGAATATTCTTAATGGAATTCTTGGTGTTGTAAAAAAATACAATATTACTGATATCGTGATGGGTCTTCATCAAAAACAGGAGATCTCTGAATCATTCTTGGGAAACTTGGTGGAAGGTGTATTGGATAAATGTCAGTCGAACCTTTTTGTATACAAAGCTCTACAGCCGCTTTCGACTGTTAAACGAAGATTGGTTATTATTCCGCCTAATGCTGAAAAGGAAATAGGATTTCCGCTATGGTTATCTAAGATATGGAACTTAGGACGAAACTCAGGTGCAAAACTATCATTTTATGGTAATAATGATATTTTGAGTATTCTAAGATATGTATATAAGGTGGATCCTATTGATGCAGACTTTCATGAGCTTAAAGATTGGAAACATTTTCTAAGGCTATCTGATGAGATTGGCAAGGATGAGGCTCTTTTCATTGTTATGAGCCGTGAGCGTAAGGTTTCATACGATTCTGCTATGCAAAAGATTCCTGAATATATTAACAAGCATTTTGAGAAAAAAAATTTCATGTTGCTTTATCCGATTCAGTCTGCTTATACTGATAATTATCACGAGGATATAGCAAATGCCTCTGTTATCACATCCATACGAAACCTTGGAGGTTTTGGTGAAACGATACTTTCTTCAATGAAAGTTAAACCTAGTGAACGGCCTATCGGACAGGTTGACAATAATAAATAATTAGTCCTATTCCATTAAATTTGAATTCGTATGAATATAAAAAAATATGGTGCCTCCTTTAATTTATTAATATTATTATTTTTTTTATCGGCATGCGGTTCCACAAAAACTGTACTTACTCGACAGCTCGATGATACTCCTAAAAGAGAATTTCGTGGTGCATGGATTCAAACTGTTGGCCAATCACGTTACATGCAAATGAACAGTTCAGTAATGAAACATTATCTGGCAGATATGGTGGAAAAACTGGATGAAGCAGGAATTAATGCTGTAATTTTTCAAATACGTCCCGAAGCAGATGCTTTTTACAAATCTGAACTTGAACCATGGAGCAGGTATCTTACAGGAGAACAAGGGAAGGCTCCTGATGATCCATATTTCGACCCCCTGTATTTTATTATTGAAGAATGCCACAAACGAGGGATGGAGTTACATGCATGGCTAAATCCTTATAGAGTTAAGTCAAATATAAGCAATCCACTTGCGCAGGATCATATTTTTAATAAATATTCGGAGCGGTTTGTGCAATATGGTAATCAGCTTTTTTTTGATCCTGGACTACCAGAAAACCGCACTTTTATTTGTGATGTAGTACGCGATATAGTTGTGCGTTATGATGTAGACGCTATACACATGGATGATTATTTTTATCCTTATCCAATAGCTGGAGAGGTATTTCCCGATGATAACAGTTTTTTGATGTATGCTGCTTCACAGGGCTTTTCTCAATCGCAGAGGAATGACTGGCGACGTAACAATGTGAATTTACTAATTCAGCAGATCAAATATACAATCGCAGGTGTTAAACCTTGGGTACGTTTTGGTATAAGCCCCTTTGGTATATATAGAAACAAAAGGAATGACCCTAATGGTAGTGATACAAATGGATTGCAAAACTATGATGACCTTTATGCTGATGTTAAATTGTGGGTAGAAAAAGGCTGGATAGATTATAATATGCCGCAGCTTTACTGGGAAATAGGTCATAATGCTGCTGATTATACTACTTTGCTGCATTGGTGGAATGCCAATAACTTTGGACAGCATTTATATATAGGTCAGGATATTAAAAGGAGTATAGATAGTAACGAGCTTCATACAAAAATCAACCAAACTAGGAGAATGTCTTTCGTGCATGGCAATTCTTACTGGTATGGTTATCAGATTTTGGATAATTTTGAAGATGTTGCTGATATACTTAACATTGATATCCACCGTACTAAAGCGTTAATCCCTGCCTACACTCATATGCACGATGGACACCCAAAAAAGGTGAGTAAACTAACAGATGTATATACTGAAGATTTGCATTTTCTTACGTGGGAGCATAATAGGGATGTGGCTAATCCTGAAACGGCACAAAAATTTGTGATATATCGTTTTCATAGCCGGGAAAAAGTAGATATAAGAAACTCAAAAAATATTGTAGCTGTTACGCCTGACAATTTTTTTATTTTACCTTATGAAGGAAGAGGGAATAAATATACATATGTGGTTACTGCGTTGAATGCTTTTGGGAATGAATCAAAAGTAAAGAAGATAAAGGTTAGATTATAGATATAAGCTATATCTTTGTTTCAGTTTAATTGGTGAATAAATATGCTAGAAAATATGAATTTGATGAATAAAATATTATAATAAATGGTAGAGAATGAGCAGTTTCCAATGATCGCGAAAACCTTAGCTGAGTTAGAAGATGTGTTAGCTGAGGAGTTGACTGATTTAGGTGCAAATAATGTTGAGATTGGTACAAGGATGGTATCATTCACAGGTGATAATGCACTCATGTATAAAGCCAACCTGCACTGTCGCACGGCGCTTAGAATCCTAAAGCCCGTATATGAATTTAAGGCAGAGACGGCAGATGAGGTTTATGATGCTATTAAACAGGTAAACTGGGAAGATTATCTTTCTCTAGACTCAACATTTTCTATTGATGCGGTAGTATTTTCTCATATTTTCACTCATTCTAAATTTGTAGCTTATAAAGTTAAGGATGCTATTGCAGACTGGTTTACTGAGAAGTATAACAAACGTCCATCAGTAAGTTTGTCAAATCCCGATGTTTTATTTAATATACATGTTTCTCATAACAAATGCACTCTTTCACTTGATAGCTCTGGTGAATCTCTTCATAAGCGAGGTTATCGTGTTTCACAGACGGAAGCTCCACTTAGTGAGGTGCTTGCAGCTGGGATGATTCTTAAATCTGGTTGGAAAGGTGAAAGTGCATTCATAGATCCTATGTGTGGCTCAGGAACTATCTTAATAGAGGCTGCCATGATAGCTTCGGGTACTCCTCCCGGAATACACCGTCATAGTTTTGCTTTTGAAAAATGGAAAGATTTTGATAAAGAGCTATTTAGCGAAATATACAATGACGATAGCAATACAAAAGATATAAAATATCCTATAATTGGTACTGATATCTCACCCAAAGCAATTTCAATTGCAGAAAAGAATATTAAAAATGCTGGTTTAAAGAAATATATTGAACTGAGTGTGAAACCCTTTCAACAATATTCAGAGGCGCCGTCAGAAAGCGGAGTTATTATTACAAACCCTCCTTATGGAGAACGAATAAAAGTGAATGAATTGGATGAGCTATATTCCATGATAGGTGAGCGTCTTAAGCATGTTTTTGCAGGTTATAGGGTGTATATACTAAGCTATCGTAAAGAATCGTTTGATGCGATAGGATTACGGTTCTCCAAACGATTCTTCCTTTACAATGGACCGCTGGAATGTGAGATGCGCGAATATGAAATTTTTTCCGGTAAACGAATTGAGCAGCTTAAAAAACCCTCTAATCGTACAGAGTCAAATCGTAAAGATAGGTATCACAACGAACGCAATTCTAAAGAGGGATACCGTCGTTCAAGACGCTCCGAGAAAGATGAAACAGAGCAGAACCATAATAAGTTTAGTCGTTCGAATAAAGAAGAGAGGAGCGTAAAGCCACGTAAACCCTACAGGAAAAGGGATTAATGCTGTATCATTGATATTGCAAGTTTCTTTATTGCAGCACGATCAATTTTATCACCTCCTGTTAATGGAAGCTCTTTTACTTTAACTATATGCATTGGCTGTTGATGTCGAGGTAATATTTCTCTAATAATCTTCTCTAAAGGTTGATCTTCTAAGTTATCAACAAACAAAACAACAGCCTCTCCTAATTTAGGGTGTGGAATAGAAGAAATGGCATAATTACCTTTTAAAAATGGTTTAAGAATCTCTTCTACCTCTTCTGCTTGAACCTTTATTCCCCCAGTGTTTATAGTATTATCAACTCTTCCAATAATCCTAAATGAACCATCACAACGGAGTTTCACAATGTCATTTGTTATTATTGATTCATCAGAAATCTTAGGAATATCAATAATGAGTGTGTTATTATCGGATAGCCTTAAGCCTACGCCCGGTAAAGGAGTGTAATAATCAGATGCATTATTTCCGTTTATTTTTCTAAGACCTATATGCGATAATGTTTCAGTCATCCCATAAGTGGAAAAAATAGGATTGGGTAATATACTTAATGCTTTTTCTAGATCTTTACTAATTGCTCCACCTCCAATTATTAGATTTCTTATCTGCGATAGCTCTATTCTTTCTTTTTCAGATTGGAGTGAGTTATATACTTGCAAAGGAACCATAGCTGCAAAATCAAAAGATGATGAAATATCCTTTAATGGATGTCCTTTCGGTTCTACAGGGTATATATCTAATCCACAATGAATAGCACGTACCAACATCATTTTCCCTGCTATGTAATCAGTTGAAAGACAAAGGAGGGCCTTATCATTTTCTTTAAGATTAAAAAAACTGCAGGTTATAGCTGCACTCTCCAGCATCTGTTTTTTACGAACGACTACCTCTTTAGGTTTTCCTGTTGATCCAGAAGTATAAAGTTTTATTGTTTCTTCTAAAGAAAACCATTCCTTTAAGAAGATGTATATTTGTTTATGGTAATCAGAGCTTTCAAAAATATGTGGCACACTGCTCTTTTTGAAATCTTCCGAAAAATAATAAATTCCCGAGATTTTTATCCTATTCATTTATCAACTGATTTAATTTAAGAGCTTCCCATTTCGGATTAAACCATAAATATTCTCCTTTGATTTCTAATGGTATAGGAATATTATTTGAATATAATGAGCCAGTTCCTAATCCTTGAGGCAATGGCAATTTATTATTTAGAGTTGCACACCATTGAGAAATGGAGTTTAGTCCTATATTTGATTCTAATGCAGATGTTATCCAATATGATATCCCAAGTTCTTCGGCAATAGAAATCCACTCTTCACAACCACTTATGCCTCCGTGAAGTGAGGGTTTAAGAATAATATATTGTGGTCTGATTACATTAAGTATTTCACACTTTTCTTCAAAATTATTAATACCAATTAGATCTTCGTCTAAAGCAATTGGAGTGGTTGTTTTTCTGCATAATAAGGCCATTTTTTCCCACTGACCCGCTTTAATTGGCTGCTCAATAGAGTGAACGGCCAGATCGGCAAATCTGTCAATTTTTTCTAAAGCATCTGTGAAGTTAAAACCTCCGTTGGCGTCAACTCTGAGCTCTAGCTCATTAGGTGAAAATTGTTGTCGAATAAACCTTAACAGCTCTATCTCTTTATTGAAATCTATAGATCCTATTTTTAACTTTAAACATTTGAATCCTTTGTCAAGAGCTGTTTCAATCCTTTGCTTCATCTCGGCAAAGTCACCCATCCAGATAAGACCATTAATTTTTATCCCCTCTTCACCTCTACTGAAGGGAGTATCCCAAAGTTGCCATGAACGCTGTTCATAGTGTCGTATGGCTGTTTCAAGTCCAAATAATATTGAGGGATAATTTTCAAGAAGAGTTCTATCAATTAACTGCTTCTCTTCAACAATTTTGCAAAAAGCAGAAAGTTGTTTTTCATACTGCTCATTGTAGTCGCAACTTAAATCTGGTAGTGGAGCACATTCACCTATTCCATAGTGTGTAGGTTCTGCACTGTTTGTTATTATGATATACCAAACTTTGTGATCAAAATATATTCCACGCGAGGTACCGGCAGGATTTTTAAACTTAAGAGTGTATGGAACAATATTAATTTTAAACATTAAAAAACTTCATAAAATATGATAAAACTATTGATTCAAGGCAATTTAGGAAATTTGCCGAAATCCGGCTCCCGCTTCTCCAAAAAGGCATGTTTTCCTTCCTGAGCTTCTTCTGTTAGATAATAAAGCATAGTTGCATCACCTGCAAGCTCTTGTATCCCTGCTTGTCCATCAAGTTCAGCATTCAATCCTGCTTTTATCATGCGAAGTGCAAGAGGACTATGCTTCATCATAGTTTCTGCCCACTCTACAACTTCATCTTCAAGTTGATTAAGAGGAACAACTTTGTTTACAAGCCCCATATTAAGTGCTTCTTGTGCTGAATATTGGCGACATAGAAACCAAATTTCACGAGCTTTTTTTTGTCCAACTATGCGTGCAAGGTAAGATGAGCCAAAACCTGCGTCGAAACTACCAACTCGTGGACCAGTTTGACCAAATATTGCATTTGTTGAAGCTATGGTCAGATCACAAACTACATGTAGTACATGACCGCCTCCAATAGCATATCCATTTACCATAGCAATCACAGGTTTAGGTATTGATCTTATCTGTTTCTGTACATCTAAAATATTTAAACGTGGAACTCCGTCTTTTCCGATATATCCTCCTTTACCTTTTACATTCTGATCTCCACCTGAGCAAAATGCTTTGTCACCGGCACCTGTTAGTACTACTACACTCACCTCCTCCATTTCACGACAAATGCGCAATGCATCACTCATTTCACTTGTAGTGGTTGGTGTGAAAGCATTACGATATCTCGGGCGGTTTATAGTAATACGAGCAATACCACTGTATAAGTCAAACAGAATATCTTCATACTCCTTTATAGTTGTCCAATTTCTTGTTGTCATAATTTGTTATTTTCCTGTTGTTGATAATATAATTTTATCACTGAACTATTGTTTTCGATAGTTGTGAAAACTTCCAGTATAATAGGAGATTTACTTTCAGGGTCAAGCAATCTTGTAATCTGTCTCTGCAGCTCTTTGGTATTATGTGCTGAATAGTATTTAAAACCCTGCTGTTCCGCCCAATCTTTTGCTGATGTTTCATGTGCTGCTATAATATAATCGGTCATAGCTTCAGATTTGTTCAATCTTGGTAGTGTGTCAAATATTCCACCACCACCATTATTGTTTATCAATATTCTCAGGTTGGGAGATACATGTCGGTTCCATATTCCATTCATATCATAAAAGAAACTCAGATCGCCTGTTAATAATACAGTTAGACTTTTAGATGCTGCAGAAAACCCCACAGCTGTCGATATTGAACCCTCAATCCCATTAGTCCCACGATTGCTAAAACATTTGGTGCTTATGGGAATATCAAATAGTTGTGCAAGATAAATTGAATTGCTGTTGGCTATCTGAAATGATACATTTTTCGGGAGTGAATCCAAAAGCAAACCGATTGCAAACAGATCAGAATATTCTACACTCGGTTTCGAAAAGCTTGCACATTTTTCATCCCATAACTTTTTAAATTCAAAGGATCCAGAGAAAACTGATGTAGATTGTATAGTTACTTTGTCTTTATTAGTGCTATCTCCTAGTATATGATTGAGAAAGGCTCCATAACCACTACATACAATATCTGTTACGTTTTGATATGTGTCGATAACCTCCCCTGTGGGAGAGATATGCCAATGTTCCTTAATCTTGGATTTACGCAAAAAATTCTTTATTCTCTTAGAAACTGTATGACCACCAATTGTAATAAGAAGTTCAGGAGCCAACTCTAACATTTTTTGTTCATCCGATACTCTAAGTAATAGGTCGTATCGAACATTTCTTCCAACAGATATATTTGACAGATGATCAGAAAGTATGACAACATTATGCGAGAAACTCAAATCTTTAAGAATATCTGAAAGATTATTGTCAGGTGGAAGTTGTCCTACGATTATCATTCTTTTGGAAAAGCTTAAAAATCTTTCTCTATATTTATCTTTATTCGAAACTTTGTAATCCACAGGAGGGCGACGAATAACTCTTGTTTGCGGTAGAGATTCTATACAAAAATTAAAAAGAGGTTCAGACAGAGGAATGTTGATATGTGTAGGTCCCTTTTTTCCATTATCAAGATTTAGTATAGCTTCATTTATTAACCTATTACAGAACCACAAGTCGTCACTATTTTTTATTTCAGGCAGTTGAACCGATTTTCTTACTAATTGACCAAATACACCATACTGTGAAACTGTTTGTCCATCCATTTGACCAATCCATTCCTGAGGACGATCGGCGCTTATTACGAGGAGAGGCAGTTGTTGATAATGCGCTTCAGCCACTGCAGGAGTCAGGTTTAATGTTGCAGTGCCTGAGGTGCAACATACAGCGGTAGGTTTGTTTGTTGCCTGTATAACACCTAATGCAAAATATCCTGCACTGCGTTCATCAACAATATTGTAGCATTTAAAATCAATGTCAGTTACAAATGAATGAATTAATGGTGAATTCCTTGATCCAGGCGAAATCACAATCTGAGTTATACCATGTGCTTTTAACAAAGCTACAAGTTCTAATACATTTTTTTTATCTGAATACATTTGCATACCTTAATTAACAAATATTTGTCATGGTTTTAAGCTTTTGTTCTGTTTCTATCCATTCATCTCTGCTGTTTGAAGAGATAATCAAGCCACTTCCCGAAAACAAAGTAAGTAAACTTTCCTCTATTTCCATACATCTGAGGTTTACATAAATGTTAGTATCTGAGCTGCTATTCAGCATTCCAACGAATCCTGTATAGTAGCGGCGATCGTATCCTTCATTTAGTTCTATAAAACGAAATGCCTCCTCTTTAGGCAAGCCAGATACTGCAGGTGTAGGGTGAAGTGATTTTAATAGTTTGCCCAAGTTTGTAGTTTCGGGTAAACTGAAATTCAAATCAGTTTTTAAATGAGCAAGATCTCCAGCTTTCGTGGTATAAGGACCATTAATATTAGGACTTATATTAAATGAGGATAACTGATTAAGAATATAGGATGTTACGAGATGTTGTTCTCTAAGATTTTTATCATCCCATCTCATTTTGCCATTTTTGTAGTTTTTTGTGCCGGCAAGAGCAGTAGTGTGCCAAGTACTGTTTTTACCTGCTAAAATAATTTCTGGAGTGCTGCCAAGCCATGTACCGCTCCTGGGAGTGTGACAGAGATATACAAATGAGTCTCTATACTTCTCCATTGCTTTATAAAAACTTTTTCCCGTAGAAAAACTCTTATTTCGTCTGATTGTCTTACTTCTTGTAAGTACCAGTTTTTTTAATACTCCCTCATTTAACGGATGATAAAATATCTCGAAAAGTTTATTGTATTCACTCCTATTAATATTCCTAATCTTTTCTTTATCAGTCTTTTCACTGCTTTTATTCTTAAAATGTTTGTGAGGTATGACAGCTTCATTAATATCAGTGCAGTCGGGGCGAATAACTAGAATAGGACTCTTTTCTGATATCCTGTATGGTGCGATTACGAAGCCACTACTTAAGTCTAGCTCTTCAATATCATATAACTGCTTTGGTTCACCTTGGGTTTGCATCACGAATTTGAGTGAGCTTTCATTGGGCAGTCTATAAATGGCAAAAGAGATATCATTCTCTATTAATAAGTCTAATTTATTGGAGCTATTCTGTAGGGTCATTTATATTTAAGTATTGTGTTTAAGATCCTTACAGATGATATAAGTTTTCCCTCTGAAGTGGCAATGTCAATATTCCAAATATGGGTAGTTTTTCCTAAATGAATGATTGTTCCTATAGCATGAACGGAATCTCCTAATTTTGCAGCAGAAATATGATTGCAGCTTACTTGTGTACCTACAGGCCTCTCCCCTGAGTTACATAAAAATAGTGAGCCTTTACCTGCAACAGACTCTGCAAGTGCAATCGTTGCACCGCCATGCAATATACCAAAAGGTTGACAGACACGTTTATCAACTGGCATTATTGCTTCTACTTTTCCTTCAGAGACAAGTGTGAATTCAATACCGAGTGTCTCCATCAAATCATTTGTTTTGCTCATATTGAGTTAGAAATTTGCAGCAAAAATAGTGATAACATCAATAAAACGAAACTAAGTGTTAAATGTTCTACTATAAGAATATTTAATAGAGCTATACTTTTTTAAGTAATTTCTCAATCTCAATCTCACTTAATATTTTCACGTTGGTGAACAGGAATTTCTCATCGAGAAAATCTCCGTACTGGTTGCATTCTAATATAGCTGCGTTAAGGATGGATTTCACATCTTTATTAAATGAGAAAAGCAAAAGTATCGTAAAGTATTTATCTTTTATTTCGAATTGTTCTATTTCAACCTCTGCCTTTTTTAGTTGAAATGTGAACTCACGTTCAACGATTTCTTTTTGTAGATCAGTGAAGTTTTGCCTATTGGTGGTTGTGAATAGCGAAAAAAAACGAAGTTTTTTATCTTGTCCTCCTAACCCTGACGATATATATATCTGTTGATGGCCTGATAGGTCTGAACTTAATATGATACGACTACTAACCAAAGCCATAGACGACCAGTGTGTTAGCTCTGGTTCTATGGGACTGCTGTGATAGGTTTCTATGGAACGATATGCTCCTACATCAGGTATTGATGCAAGCAATGTTAAGCTCTTTTTCTTTCTAGCGATAGTCTCTGTTGGGGAAAATAGTATTGACACTTCTTCATCTCTGTCAAATGATTTATTTTCCCTTCGCAGCTTATCGAAGTAACGGAAGTACTCCATCTGTTCTTCTATGGGCACAAGATCTTCTAAAATATGAAACGAATCAATATTCTGTTCGTCTAATGTTTGTCGCAATCTTGCTAGGAGATCATCATGTTCGCTCATAAATACAAAGATATATTATTTTTTGTAGTCAAAGAATTGTAAACTCTTAATTTCTTATTCCTTTTGACTTGCAATGGCTTAAAGTTTATCAATTTGACTGTTAATTCCTCAGAATTTTATAAATTCGCATATTAATAATATATAGCCTTTACAGATGAAAATAAATATAGTAAACAGATCTCGACACTCTTTACCCGAATATGCAACAATATCTTCTGCAGGTATGGATTTGAGAGCGAATCTGGATCAGCCGATTGTATTAAAACCACTAGAAAGATCTCTCATACCAACCGGAGTTTATATTCAGCTTCCAAATGGGTATGAAGCACAAATAAGGCCGCGAAGTGGACTTGCTATAAAACATGGTATTAGTATTGTAAATGCTCCGGGTACAATTGATGCTGATTATAGAGGAGAAATAAAGGTCATATTAATAAATCTCTCAGGCGATACTTTTACTATAAATGATGGTGAGCGTATATGTCAGATGGTGATTGCACAACATGCACGTGTTGAGTGGGCTGAGGTAGAAGAACTCGACGAAACTGAACGCGGTGAAGGGGGATTTGGACATACAGGTAAAAAATAAAAACTCATAAAATATGGTTTGTAAGAAATTGCACATGAAATTGGCACTTTCAATATTAATGTGCTGTTTATCAAGCATATTATTTACTTTTAAATCTTTGGCTCAGAGTAGTTCTGAGTTGCAAGTATTGGATTTTGAAGAAAGGAGTGAATTCGATTACTTTTTCTACGAAGCTCTGAATTCTAAAGTACAAGGAAAATATGATGAAGCTATAGATTATTTCCTTCATTGTTATAGTATAGATTCAACTAATGCTAATGTATTGATGGAGTTAGGCGCATTTTATAATGCTCTGGAAGAAAAAGATTTAGCCTTAGATTATTATAGAAAAGCACTAAATTACGATAAAACCAATTACTACTATAATATGGCGTTTGCTGAACTGAATAGAGAGTTAGGCAACAGCCAAGAGGTGGTTGATGTTTTTGAGTATTTAATTGAACTTTATCCCAACAGATCAGAACTTCATTTTGAAATAGCAAACGCCTACGCTGATAACGGAGATCTTGAAAAGGCTATTAATGAACTGGATGAACTTGAAAGAAGTATGGGTGTTTCAGAGGCGCTTGCTTTAAATAAATTTCGTCTCTATTCTATGCTTGATAATAAGGAAAAAGCTTTTGAAGAGATTCAGCAGATTATGGATAAAAATCCCGATGATATAAGATATCCTATATTATTGGGCGATATATATGTGGACGATAATCAGAACGATAAAGCAATAATATATTATGATAAAGCGAAATCAATTGATCCTGATAATCCTGCTTTGATATTATCGTTAGTAAACTATTATGAGAAAATAAATAATAGGGAGGCTGCACAAGCTGAAGTGGAAAAAGCCTTAACAAGCTCTACAATGGATGTGGATATTAAAATTCAACTTCTCACAAGATACTTGGGTGTATTACAACAAAATCAACAAGATATAAAGCAAGCAAATCATCTGTTTCAATCTCTTTTTGAGCAACATCCCAACAACACTCAGCTAAATCTTATTTATGGCAATGTATTATATCTGCAAAAAGATACAGAAGGTGCAATTGAACAGTTTGAAATATTCATTCGTCAAAACCCTGATAACCCAGCAGGTTATGAGCAAGTTATTCGCGTATCATTGACTGAGGAAGATTTAGATAGAGTGAAAGAGATATCAACCGAAGCATTAAAATATCTTCCAAGTGAACCTCAGTTTTATTATTATCTGGGTGCAGTAAACTTTCAGCAGCAAAATTATAAAGAAGCACTAGAAGTGTTTGAGTCGGGCTTAGATAACGCTTATTTCAATAATCCTATACTAGAATCTGATTTTCATGGACAGGTTGGTGATCTTAATTATTTCCTCAATAATAAACAGGTGGCATTTGATAGTTATGAGAAAGCGTTAAAATTAAATGCACAGAATCTACCCGTTTTAAACAATTATAGCTATTATTTGTCTCTTGAGAAAAGAGATCTGACAAGAGCTGAGCAAATGAGTGGAATCACAATAAAGCTAGAACCTCTGAATCCAACCTATTTGGACACTTACGGATGGGTATTATATGAACAAGGGTCGTACTTAATGGCTAAAATTTATATCGAAAAAGCAATTGAATATAGCGAGGAGCCTTCAGCTGATATTTATGAACATTATGGTGATGTTTTATTCAGAACTGATGAGCAAGAGAAAGCTGTGGAGCAATGGAAGAAAGCAAAAGAGCTGGGGGGAGATTCAAGAGAGTTAAATAGGAAAATCAGAAGAGGCAGGTTGTAAACTTCTTAATTTGTATGGTAATGAAGCGTGTGTGCTATAAATATATACTTTTATTCTCTATATTATTAGGTCTTACTATTACAGCATGTAAACCAAGACAGAGAGTTATATATTCTACAAAACCGATAGAGGATAAAGAGAATAATCAACTTTTTAGTGATATAAATTCTAACTCTTTTGATTTTAACACTTTCTCATCCAGATTGAATATGAATTTAACCAGTGGGACACGCTCAGTAAGTTCCAGGGCAAATATTCGAATGATTAAAGATAGGGCAATACAGATTTCTGTACAACCATTGTTTGGAGTGGAAGTGCTACGTCTCTATATTGACACAGACACAGTTATTATTCTCGACAGGATGAACAAACGATATGTTGAGGAATCGCTGAGCTCTTTAAAAGAGTTTTATCCTATAGGTTTTGATTTTTATACTATGCAATCAATACTTACTAATGCTCCGTTTGTTGCAGGAAAAAACAGGGTGGAGGACTCAGATTATAGTAAATTCAACTATATACAAACTTCAGATTTAAATTATTATTTATACTCTAAAGATCCTGAATCCGATATTGAATACTCATTTACAGTAAATGGTAACGACAGGATTACATTCACTCACCTTATGCAGTATGAACAACAGCAGTCATTACAGTGGACGTACGATAATTTCACCATATTAGGTAATAGTTCGTTCCCACATAGAATGAATGCAAGAATTTCAGCTAAATCAAGGATAATAAATGCTGATTTTCTTTTTTCTGAAATTGTTACAAATGAGCCTATTCAAATAACTTCTCAGGTGCCGGATAGCTACAGCAAGGTTACTATTGACGAAATCCTTAAAATTATCATGTCTGAATAATGAAAAAAATAGTTCTGATCTCTCTATTTTCTATGTTTACGATTATTCTGTTTTCTCAGACAGAGCAGATTGAAAGTCTTCAAAAGCAACAACAAGCAATTCAGGAGGAAATTAGGAATACTAATAAATTATATCTGGATGTAAGAAAGCAGACTTCTACTATATTGGATCGAATAAATCTGATAAATAAACAGATTTCTTCACGTAGGGATTTGATTAATATACAACGTAGCGAAATTGAAGCTTTGGGAAAAGAGGAAGCTAGGCTGGAATCAGAAATTGAAAGACTGAACAAGGAGTTGAAGCAGAAACAGGAAAATTATGCTGTTGCAATAAAAGGGATGCTAAATCAAAAGCATAGCCAAAATAAGTTGCTGTTTATTCTTTCGGGCAGCACTTTTGGTGAATCATTAAGAAGAATGCAATATTTAAGGGAATACTCAAAATGGCAGAAATTGCAAGCTGAGGAGATTAAGAAGCAGAATTTAGAAATAACTATTAAGAAGGACGAGCTAATATTTGCTAAAGCAGAAAGAGAGAAAGCATTAGCCTCATTGCAGGATGAACGTAGGAAACTGGAAATGGAGGAGGAAGCTCGTCAGGCTGAAATATCTCAAACAAGGGGACAAGAAGAAGAGCTAAGAAGATCGTTGCAGCAAAAGCAGAATCAGGCTGACCAACTAAATTTACAAATAGAAAAACTGATAGCTGAAGAGGTAGCTCGTATCGAGCGTGAGGAAGAAGCCAGACGCCTCGCAGAGGCTAAGGAGCAAGCAGCGCGACCTTCTACGGGTGTTGAGGTCCCCGAGAGTGCTGAGTCAATTGCCGATGTCGAATCTTCCCCAAGAACAGGAACTTCACCCAGAATTGATCCTGGAGCAAGCAGAGTGTCTACGGAGACTTTTAATTTGTCAAATAATTTTGCTGCTAATAAAGGTAAATTACCTATGCCTGTAACCGGAGCATCTTCCATAGTTGGTAATTTCGGAACAATACGTCATAGTGAATGGGATATAACAACCAATAGTAATGGTGTTGATATCCAAGCCGAAAGAGGTGCAGAGATAAGAGCAGTATTTGATGGCGAGGTCTCTAAGGTGTTTTCTTTTCCTGGTTCAAACACGTGTGTAATTGTACGTCATGGCGATTATTACACATTTTATGCTAATATTTATGATCTGTTTGTAAAACAGGGAGATGCAGTGAAAGCTGGACAGTCACTCGGTCGCATATTCACCGACCCTGATACCGGTATTTCTACCATGCATTTTCAGTTATGGCAGAAAACAGATAAAATAAATCCTACACCATGGCTAAACAGAGGGTGATACACTTATGCTTATCTCGGTATCATTATGACTGTCTTTAAATTTTCTTGATTTAAAAACTCACTTACAAAGTTTTGAATGTCTTCTCTTGTTATCCTATTTAGGGTTTCAAGATATTCTGTATGCATATCTTCTCCATAATAATATTTATTATTGAGAAGATTTAGCCAGTAGCTGTTTTCTTTCAGATTCTCATCGTAGCTCTTGTTCATATACTCTTTAACCTTTGAGAAGTCTGATTCGCGCGGTCCGTCTAAAGCAATATTATTTAATTCGTCTAAGACTATCTGATTCAAATGTCTCATCCTGTCAGTATCAGGATCAGTGTCAAAAGTAATTTGCAGCATAGCCTGTCCTTCCGGATATCTGGATATCGATCCTCCCGAATATACACCATATGTGCCTCCTTCTTCTTCTCTAACTTTCTCTGTGTAAACGATATCAAGTATCTGGTCAAACATGCTCATCTGAATAAGGTTTTTCAGATTTCTCTCTATATTGCCTGTGATTATGTTGAATACAGATGCTTTAGGATTAAGCATTTCACGCTGGAAAATATTTTCCATTTTACCATCTATTAAATTCATTGGCACTTTAACGAAATCTGTTTTAGATGACTGAGAGGGTAAAGATGCTAGATACTGCTCTATAACTGGTCTGACTTCTTCTTCATTTATATTTCCAACTATCGTAAACACAAAGCTTCCCGGATTAGCAAACGACTGTTTATACATTTCCATTATTCGGTTATAATCAATCCTCTCAAGGTCTTCAGACTTAATACGTTGTACAAGTGGATTGTCTCCATATGCAGCTTTGTTAATCGAATCACTAAAGGCAACCATAGGTTCTGCTTCCTGATTTCTAAGCTGAGTCTCCATCCGTTGAATGTAGGATTGAAAGGCGGACTCATCACTACGTGGATTAGTGAAATAGAGATATAATAACTGAAGCATTGTCTCAAAATCTTTTATTGAAGATGATCCATTAAAGCTTTGTGTGTTTAAACTCACGGAAGGGGATACTGATGCTGTTTTGCCTGCAAGCACTTTGGGAAGGTCTGTTGTGCTGAAATTGCCAACTCCACCAAGAACTGATACAGCACCCATCACGCGACTGTTTATCGGGTCTTGAGCAGCATAGTGCGAATAACCCCCTGCACTAATGCCAGTTAGCAAGATCTCATCATTCTTGAAGTCAGTATTTTTTAATATTACTCTTACCCCATTTTCAAGTGTCCATACTGTAGCATCAAAAACATCGTCTATTTCAGTTTTTACTATCTTTCCGGGTATTGGAATATTCGAAACAAGTGGCTCATCTATGACCTCTCCAACATAAGGGTCTATAGTTTCTTCTTTGACAGAGTTGAAAACATAGAGAAGCTCGGCTTTACTTGGATATATCAAATTCTCTTTTTCGGGACCTGTAATTGCAATCACAATATTGTCCTCACTTATAAGTTGTTCTAATGTTTCATTGATTACTCCAACAGGTATATTTGGAGCTACTGACTCTAAAAACTGATATTCAAACTCAATCCCTGGAATAGGTTCTCCGTCAATAAAAGCTCTAACATATTCTTCTGAGTAGCTTGAATTCCTCTGTTTGTCTCTGTTGTTATAAGCATCTTCATACCTTCTTAAGATATTGGTTCTTGCAATCTCATATTCCGATTCAGTAAACCCATATTGCTTAGCTCTTTCTGTCTCACGGGTCATTGCAGCCAAAGCCTCCTCAATTTTATCTTCAGAGCTGCCGGCAACAACTGTCCATGCATCTTTTGTTTTAGCAACAAAATATTCTCCGTCATAAGCATAGGCTGATGTAAAAGGGGCATCAGGCTTATGTATGATCTCATCAAAACGCTGATTCATCATATAAGCAGCTGCATTTAAAATGTACTGAGTAAGGTATCCTGCCTGAGTGTTTTTGAGTTCATCAGGCATTGGATCATGTTTGTAGAACATCATAATACTTGCGCTACGTGCTTCTGAGTCTGTTGCTAAAGCAAATATAGGTTCTTCATTATCTGGAACAGGATAATATACCCTTTCAGATCTATCTTCATCCAAAGTAATTGATGAGAACAACTCAATTATCTTCCTTTCCATATCATCAACATCCACATCTCCTACAATGATAACTCCTTGTAGGTCGGGTCTATACCACTCATGATAATAAGATCTTATCTCTTCGGGTTTAAAGTTGTTGATCACATCAATACTGCCTATCGGCATCCTTTTTGAGTATTTGCTGTCAGGATACATCTCAGGAAGGAGCTGCTCCCAGATACGTTGTTGTGAATCGCCACGCGTACGCCACTCCTCACGGATTACTCCACGCTCGCTTTCAAGCTCTTCCTCTTCAAGTGCAATCGCATTCGACCAGTCATGTAGAATAAGCAAGACTGAATCCATAAGGTTCTTATTTGTAGTTGGAATATCTGTTAAGTAATATACGGTTTCATCAAATGAAGTATACGCATTAATGTTGACTCCAAATCTTATCCCATTGTCTTGCAGATATTCGAGCATACTATTTTTGGGAAAGTTCTCAGTTCCGTTGAATGCCATATGTTCAAGAAAATGAGCTAATCCTGCTTGATTATCTTCCTCTTGCATTGATCCTACTTTTTGAGCGATGTAAAAATCTGCTCTATTTTCAGGCTGACCATTATTACGAACAAAATAAGTTAATCCGTTTTCCAGTACGCCGGTACGCACATTAGGGTCTGTAGGAAGTGTGGGATTTTGTTGGGCAAAAGCAACAATTGTAGTTACTAAAAGTAACAGTGTTAATGTTTTTTTCATACTTAGTTATTGAGACTGTTCAATATCAATATATTGGAAATTATTTAGATCCTATCCAAAACAGTTTGGATCAGATCTTCCATTGAACCTTTGTATTCAGTATTGGTGGTTTTTGCAACACGGTTAGCAATGATTGTACAAACAGTCATTGCCTTGTGTCCCATTAATTTTGAGAGTCCTGCTATAGCTGAACTTTCCATCTCATAGTTTGTAATGGAATGCTCGTTAAATCGAAATGACTCAATCTTAGAGTTTAGTTCAGGGTCAGCTAAGGGTAGTCTCACATATCTACCTTGAGGGCCATAAAAACCTGTCGATGAGATTGTTACTCCACGAATCATATCATATCCAATTTGATCAACGAGCTCTTCATCAGCACTTACTACATATGGTAGTCCATGATGTGGCAACATCTTTACATGCTTATGAAAAGCATTTTCGAACTCCTTCTCTCGAATATCTTTAGAGTTGGCATAATAATGTATCAATCCATCAAAGCCGACAGATTTTTCTGAGACAACATAAGAGCCTATAGGGCAATGTGGTTGTATCCCTCCTGAAGTGCCAATACGTACCATGGTTAGCTGCTTGAATTCATTTTTTACAGTACGTGTGTTAAAATCGATATTTGCAAGTGCATCTAATTCTGTAAGTACGATATCAATATTATCTGTACCAATTCCGTGAGAGATGGCAGTTATTCGTTTACCATTATATGTACCTGTAATAGTATGAAACTCACGACTTTGAATGTCATATTCAATAGTGTCAAAGAGTGAAGCTGTCATAGAAACACGATCAGGATCACCCATCATTACTATTTTGTTGGAAAGTTGGTCAGGAGTTATATGCAAATGAAAAACACTTCCATCAGAATTTACTATAAACTCTGAGTTTGGTATAATTCTCATGTTTAACTTATTTATTTTAAACAGTATAATCTATTATTTTTTGTTTCCACCCCCTCCTTGAGGTTTTGAAATAGAATCTCTCATATCTGTATCCGCTTGAATATTTTCCATTCTGTAATAATCCATTATACCAAGATTACCACTTCGGAAAGCTTCAGCCATTGCAATTGGAACCTCTGCTTCGGCCTCAATAACTTTAGCACGAGCTTCCTGTGCCTTAGCTTTCATCTCTTGTTCAAGTGCAATGGCCATTGCACGACGTTCTTCTGCACGTGCCTGTGCAATGTTTTTATCTGCTTGAGCCTGATCCATTTGTAGTACTGCACCAATATTCTTACCTATATCAATATCTGCAATATCAATGGATAGTATCTCGAATGCAGTACCCGCATCAAGACCCTTTTTTAGTACCAGTTTGGATATCGAATCAGGATTTTCAAGAACTGACTTATGAGAAACGGCAGAACCAATAGACGAAACAATACCTTCACCAACGCGTGCAAGAATAGTTTCCTCGCCTGCACCACCAACAAGCTGTTTTATGTTAGCACGTACAGTAACACGTGCTTTGGCAATAAGCTGAATACCATCTATAGCAACTGCTGAAACAGGTGGTGTGTCAATAACTTTTGGATTAACCGACATTCTAACTGCCTCAAGCACATCACGCCCTGCAAGGTCTATCGCTGTTGCCATCTGGAATGTTAGATCAATATTGGCTTTTGATGCAGACACTAATGCATGCACAACTTTTTCTACATGACCACCTGCAAGATAGTGGGCCTCAAGATTATCACGTGAAACACTTTTCAATCCTGCCTTATGAGCCTCAATCATTGCATAAACGATTGTGTGAGGAGGCACACGGCGTAATCGCATAAGAAACAGCTGAACAAGCGATATGCGAACACCGGCGGATAATGCATTTATCCAGAGAAAGAAAGGGACATAATGAAAAAATATCAGTAAAAAAATTATTATTACCGCGACAGTAATGATGATAGGTATTGAAAATGCCATAATGATATATTTTTGAGTGTTTATATTATTGTTTTCTTTTTACTAGAACGTTGTATGTCTCTACTCTTACAACTTCTATTTCTGTATCTTCATCGATAAATTCACCATCGTAAGATTTACCTTCTGCTTCCACATCATTTATTACTACTTTCCCGATTGGGTTTAATCTGGAAATTGCTATACCTGTATCTCCTACAGATATCTTAAGAAGATTGCTGTTGTCAACGGTGTCTTCTATATTGGTTTCCAACGATATCCTACGAAGCGATTTGGATTTTACCAGCCATACAAACGAAACTCCAAGGGCAGCGGCAGATGCAGCCAGAGTGATACTTCCTGCTATACTGCCAATAAATGTATAAGAGTAGATTATTCCTCCTATAATAAAAATAGCACCTGCAATTCCGGCAATACTTATACCAGGCAATAGAAATATTTCGATCATCATAAAAAGTATTCCTAGTAATATCACAGCTATTACAACTACTATGTGAAGTGTCATGTCATGTCCTGTTTATTTAATTAAAATTACTACGTATTTCATCGTTCCTAGCCTGAATTCTCAATCTTTCGATCTCTTTGTAAATAGTATCGGCCTGTTTTTCCAAACTCAGTATTGCAGTTGTTAGATTATCACCTTCGGAGCTACTGTTTAAAAACTGTTCACGTTTTTCATTCAGCTCAGTTTTTATTGCATCTAACTGTTGTTCTAAATCGATTGTCTGTGAAAATAAAGCTCTTGCATTGCTACTTTTAAAATCTGACAAGGTGTAATAGTTGACCCTGTCATTTATCACGAACTCAAAGTCGCGGTCAAACAGATCTTGTGAAACAGAAACCTCTTTTGCAAGTGATCTGAGGGAACTATAATCAAAGCCCTCTTTCCAGCTCTCGGCAATAGATGAAATAGCTGCTCTTCTGGCCATATAAGCTAAATCATCACTTTCCAGCAATGTAACCCTTTCATTTGGAATAAATGTATATACACAAACAGAATCATAGGGTTGATAACGATCTGATGTAAACCATCCCAGCCCCTTATCTTCATCTATCACCATAAGATAATCATTGTAAGGCGAGTTGAATGGCATATTAAGTTGATTTGGTACAAGGTATGAGTCGGATGCAAGGTTGTAACGCGTTACAAAGATATCATAACCACCGTAAGACTCATGCCCTGTGGAGGCGAAGTAAATGGTTAGTCCATCGCTCATCACAAAAGGATAGTCCTGATTACCAGAGTTGTTAACTGACGATGGCAGCTGTTTCTCATTGCCAAAAGAGTCTAGCAATTTTTCCATTGTATAAAGGTTCGTACCATTCGCACTCTCACCCTTTGAATAAAATATTTTATCTTGTCGCTCATTCATATAGAGCGTTTTATAATCATTCTGCAGTTCTCTGAAATAATCGCTTATCATCATCAGAGATCCTGTTGAGATGCTCAGGTTGTAGGCTGATAAAAATTCAGCCTTAGAGACAACCAGGCTGTCGATAATCTGAATGTCTTCGGCGCGGTTCACATAACGCTGAAGTCTATCGGCATATTCACGAGCCTCCTCAAGTTTTTCCAAAGCTTCGTCGTTTCTTCGATTAGCGGTTTCATATTTCTTGAATTCGGCTTCAGCTTCTTCAAAACGATACTGTTTAGCGTAGTACTCTCCCAGAACAAAATATGCTTCAACAATTTTTTTTTCTGAAGCATATTTAAGGTATTGTTCAGCTTCTATGATACGACCGGTTCTATAGAGACTGACTCCCAACCACTGATTCAATGCGGCATCATTTGGATTATCCAGATATTCCATACTGAATATAGGCAACGCTTCAGCATAACGCCCTTCCAAATACCATTCCCTCGCATCATCAAGCGTTTGTGATTGCAAGGATTGGCAGAAGATGCTCAATAATATTGAAAAAACTATATATTTAAATTTCATGTTGTTCATTATCTGAACTCAAAGATAAGAAAAAACTCTAATCAATTATAAGTTTAGTCTTTATATTGAATCTACTTTATCTCTGCTATTAATTTTCAATTCAACCCGAAATATTATTCGAATGACTATTTTTTTATACCTCACTCCTGTTTTGTTCCTACTTGGCTCTTATCTCGCTCCTTTAAACCTTCATTATAAAAGTATGTGATAAGACTCAAATTATAGTCAATTATAACAAATCAAAGGGTTAACATTGAAAATAAATAATTCTAATCGTGTGAAATAAATTCAATTCATACTTTTAGTATCTTTGTGTTTTAAAACTTCCAAATTAAAGTTATGCACGAAAAAATAATAATCCTTGATTTCGGATCACAGACGACACAGCTTATTGGCAGGCGAGTGAGAGATTTGAGTACATATTGTGAAATTGTACCTTATAATAAATTTCCTTTTAATGATGATAATATAAAAGGTGTTATTCTTTCGGGAAGCCCATTTTCCACTAATGACAGCAATGCATTTAAAACCGATATGACCGAAATAAGAGGTAAATATCCAGTTCTAGGCATCTGTTATGGCGCTCAGCTAATGGTTAGAGATTCGGGAGGTAAGATTTCGCAGCCTGATAGTCGTGAATATGGTCGTGCACATTTGAATATATTTGACAACAGTGACCCTCTTTTTGGAAATCTTCCACAAAATAGTGAAGTATGGATGTCGCATGGCGATACTATTGTGGATGTTCCTGAAAACTTTATGCTGAAAGCTTCTACTGAAGATGTTAAATGGGCTGCCTACAGAATAGAGGGAGAAGAAACTTGGGGTGTGCAGTTTCATCCTGAGGTGTTTCATACTGAACAAGGAACAGTTATTTTAGGGAACTTTCTTGATGTTTGTGGTATGAAGAGAGACTGGACACCTGCATCTTTTATAGAGTCAACAGTTATTGCGTTGAAAGAGGAACTTGGCAACGATAAGGTTATTCTTGCACTTTCGGGAGGTGTGGATTCATCAGTTACTGCTGTATTATTGAACAAGGCTATTAGAGAAAATCTAACTTGTGTGTTTGTTGATCATGGTCTATTACGCAAAAACGAGTTTGAAACCGTTTTAGATGATTATGAGCATTTGGGGCTCAATGTGATTGGAGTGGATGCGAAAGATCACTTCTATGAGAAACTTAAAGATGTAACCGATCCCGAGGAGAAACGTAAGATTATTGGTAAAGGTTTTATTGATGTTTTTGAGAGTGAAGCAAAAAAGTTGAAAGATATCAAATGGTTGGCACAGGGAACAATCTATCCTGATATAATAGAATCTCTTTCAATTACAGGAGTAACTATTAAGAGCCATCATAATGTAGGAGGTCTCCCCGAAAAGATGAATCTGAAACTTTGTGAACCACTTAAGCTGCTTTTTAAAGATGAGGTTCGTAAAATTGGTTTAGAGCTCGGCATGAGACCTGGTCTTATTCACCGTCATCCATTTCCAGGCCCAGGGTTAGCAATCAGGATACTTGGAGATATAACACCCAACAAGGTACGTATTGCTCAGGAGGCCGATGATATTTTTATCTCCGGACTACATGAGGCTGGTTTATACGACAGTGTATGGCAGGCAGGTGCAATTTTGTTGCCCGTGCAATCTGTTGGTGTTATGGGCGATGAACGTACATATGAAAATACCATAGCATTGAGAGCTGTAACATCTACAGATGCTATGACAGCCGACTGGTCGCATTTGCCATATGATTTTCTGGCAAAAATATCAAATGAAATAATAAATAAAGTTCAGGGTGTCAACAGGGTTGTGTATGACATCTCATCAAAACCTCCAGCCACAATAGAGTGGGAGTAGGGTAGTTCTCAAGTAACCTCTTTCAGTTCAGGATAAGATATTCTGGAGTGATAGATAGTAATTAATTTTTCTACAAAAACATTCTTCACCGTTTCTATATCTTTGAACGTGATTGGCGCAATTTTAAAGTAGCCTTCATTTACCTGAGCGTCTATAACTTTATCAACCTGCTCACGTATTGCTTTTTCTGTATATTCCGTCAAGCTGCGTGATGAGGCTTCAACAGCATCCGCCATCATCATAATAGCAGTCTCCTTTGAGAAGGGATTTGGTCCTGGATAACGAAAGGCGGCTTCATTTGCCTCTTTACCAGGGTTTGCATTTTTCCAAGAGATATAGAAAAACTTTGGCATACTGGTGCCATGATGAGTTTCTATGAAATCGACAATCTGTTGAGGAACATTATGCTTTTGTGCAATTTTCACTCCATCTCGTACATGGTTGATTATAATACGAGCACTTTCCTCAAATGGTAATCCTGCATGAGGGTTCATTCCCGGGATTTGATTTTCAGTAAAGAAGGCAGGATTCACCATTTTACCAATATCATGATATAATGCTCCGGTTCTGATTAAAGAAGAATTAGCTCCCAGCTTTGCTGCAGCTGCCATAGCAAGATTGGATACTTGCAACGAGTGTTGAAATGTACCTGGTGCTTTTTCGGATAGTTCTTTGAGCAGGGGTTTGTTGATGTTTGAAAGTTCAACGAGTGTGACTCCTGAGATAAAGCCAAATGATTTTTCAACAAGGTAAACCAGTGAGTAGGAGAACATTATGAATATGAAGTTGATAAGGAAATTAATAAGTATCACCCAGTCAACTTCTGTTATGTTTCCCTCCTGATGCATAACTAGTCCCAGATAGACTACAGAGTATGTGAAGAGGATGAAAAAAGAGCTCCTTATTAGTTGAGAACGCTCTGATAGTTCCTTTAGCATGAATATAGAGACCATTGTTGCAGATATTGTCAAAACAATAAAATCGAATGAGTATGGAACCATTAGAGCACTTAGTATGATTGTAACAAGACTGGCGAACAGGGCTGTTCTAGAATCAATAAATGTTCGTATCAGAATAGTTAGTATAGTATAAGGTATAATGTATACGCTAAATAGATCAAAGCTTATAGTTAAGGCTGTCAGTGAAACAAATATTATTATCAGAAGCAGCATGAAAATAACATGTTTTCGATTTCGGTATTCAGATGGTCTAAAGAATAATAGATACATATAAAAGGAAGAGAACATGAATGTAATGAGTACAAACTGACCAACTATTTTCCATGTACTTTTAGTAGCTCCACCACTTCGTTCTTCTGAAACCTGCTTTAATGAGGATAGAATACTATAAGTGCGAGAATCTACAATCTCTCCTTGATCAATTATTCTTTGACCTTGTTGTACCATCCCACGGCTGATATCTACTTGTTGAATAAATTCATTTTGTGCTTTCTCTGAAGTTGTAGCATCATAAATTATATTCTCCTGTATATATTCATTAATGTTTGCTGCCTTGAGGATGTAATCAAAGATACCATCAGGTGTTTCATTTAGTATACTTTCATAAGCTGAACGTATGGTAAAGAATGTGTTTACCTCCCTTGACTCAGCGATATTGCCTCTTTTTAGTCTTAGAGCTCCTGTTCTGGAAGCTGCTATGCGATCATAATCATCTGAACGCATAATCCCGTTATCATAAATCTCGTTAAGTTTGTAACGTATATAAATTTTATACTCAGGTGCAAGATTAGAAAGTCTGGAATCTAAATTAGCATCTGTGTCAAAATTAGCAAGTGCATTAATTTTTACGTCGTTATTAATCTCAAAATATGGTTCATAGTATTGTAAAATACTATCCTGTTCAGCTCTAAGGAGATCTGCAGGTTTATAAATCGGAAAATCATAAGGAGCCGTTAGTAGTCCATACTGCCAAGGACGTCCTTCTGTGAAGGTGTAATTGAAGCTACCCTGACGTGGGAATATGTAGGTAGTTATGAGAATTGCTACAACAAAAACTAATGGTATAAAAACTTTAGTCTTTATTCTTATTCTCTTTTTTGGTGTTTTGTTGGTAGAGTTCATATTCACTATGTTAGCCTCATGGATTGTCAATAGAACAACCTAATTAGGGGTTTGTATTATTATATGGTATGGTATATAGAGTTAATCTCTGCTTAATCATCTTTTTCACATAAGATACAAATTTATACCATATTCCTGTAAAAACAGCATTTTTCAAGAATTAAGTGGAAAACTAAAAAATGTGTTTTATAATTGTTTCAGTTGCACCAGCATTACTGAAAATGTAGTCCTTAGCTACTTCTCCTGCATTAATTCTAAATTCAGGTTTATTTATGAATAGTTCCATTCTACTAATAAACTCATATTTATTGTTAATTGTAAAGCCACCGCCAATTGCAATGAGATCTCTGGCTTCTCGAAATTTGGAATAATTTGGTCCGAAAATTACAGGAATTCCATACACAGCTGCTTCAGGCAAATTGTGGATGCCATCACCAAAACCGCCACCAATATAACCTATATCTGCATATCGGTATATGGAGGACAGCAGTCCATAACAATCAATAATCAAACAATCAGGACTTACTGTATCAATTTCAGATAAACGTGAGTATCGAAGAGAAGATCGTTTAAGTTTTTTCTCTATTTCAATAAGATGAGATTCATCTATTTCATGAGGTGCCACAATCAGCTTTACATTACTGTGACTATTAAAGAAATCAATAAAAATATCCTCGTCGGTAGGCCAAGAACTGCCAACTACGAATATGAGAGAGTCACTATCTGTAAATTTCTTAATAAGCGGTAAGTTAACAGTCTGTTTTTGTATCTCTATAACTCTGTCGATCCTTGTGTCTCCGGCAATTGTTACATTATGTATACCATGTTTATGAAGTAATTTTGACGACAACTCGTCCTGCACAAAAAAATGACTATAAAGAGATAGCATATCCCTATAATCATTTCGTGTTTTTTTGAAAAAAGGCTGATTGTCACGAAATACTGCAGACACTAAATATATAGGTATATTTCTAAGATAGCTTTCATGTATATAGTTATACCAAAACTCATACTTGATAAAGATTATCATATTAGGATTTGTAAGCTCCAGAAATCTTACAGCATTCTTTTTTGTATCAAAAGGAAGGTAAGTTACAATGTCAGCAAGAGGATAATTGTGTCGCACTTCATATCCTGAAGGAGAGAAGAAAGTAAGTAGTATTTTATATTTCGGATTATTGCTTTTAATTGACTCTATTAGAGGGCGTGCTTGTTCGAATTCGCCAAGTGATGCTACATGAAACCATATATATTTTGCGTTTTTATCAATTTTCCTCTCAAGCATATCAAATACATCCTTATGCCCATTAATCATCAGTCTTGCTTTCTTTTTAAAAGGTGCAGCAATACGTAAGAAAAATGACATAAAGAAAATGCCCAGGTTATACATTTTCAGAAATTTGAATTCTTTTTATGGCATTTTGCAGCCTCATATTAGTTTCCTCTCTGCCAATCACCTCAGTGATATCGAACATATGTGGTCCTTTACTCTCACCAACAATAGCCAGACGATATGCATTCATTATGTTGCCTATATGTAATTCGTTGGTTTTAATCCATTCTTTAATAGTCGTTTCTTGATTCTGAGAACTAAAATCATTCATCTGCAGGTTGATTTCTAACAGTTGCTGCATATATTCGGGAGTGTCTTTTTTCCAACGCTTGCGAACAGTCTTCTCGTCGTAAGTCTCAGGGGCAATAAAGAAAAAAGATGATTGATCCCATAACTCACTCACAAAATGAACCCTATCTTTAACTAAAGAAGCTACTTTAGATATTTGCTCCATTGTTGCAGAAACACCCTTTTCGATAAGAATTGGATTATAAAGTTCAGCTAGCTCATAATCAGACATTCTTCCTATATATTGATGGTTATACCATTTAGCTTTTTCAATATCAAATTTTGCTCCACTTTTGCTACATCTTTCAAACGAAAATGCATCAACAAGAGCTTCAAGAGAAAATATCTCCTGTTCAGTTCCAGGATTCCATCCAAGGAAAGCGAGGAAATTTATTATTGCTTCCGGCAGATAACCGTTTTCACGATACCCGGAAGAAATATCACCAGACTCCGGATCCTCCCACTCTAAAGGGAACACTGGAAAACCGAGTCTGTCGCCATCCCTTTTACTAAGCTTACCTTTACCATCAGGCTTAAGAAGTAGAGGCAGGTGTGCGAAGGAAGGCATTGTTTTTTCCCAATTGAGACTTTTGTACAGCCACACATGCAGAGGAGCTGATGGAAGCCACTCTTCACCTCTTATAACATGTGTAATCTTCATAAGGTGATCATCAATAACATTTGCCAGATGATATGTGGGGAGCTCGTCTGACGATTTAAATATAACCTTATCATCAAGTATGGACGAATTTATTGTAACTTCTCCTCTTAATAGATCATTTACAACTATATCAATACCAGGCTCTATTTTAATCCTTACAACATACTGTGTGTTGGCTTCAATAAGTGCTTCTGTTTCTGACTCTGGAAGGTTTAATGAGTTTCTCATTAAACTTCTTGTAGATGCATCATATTGGAAATTAGAGATTTCTGATCTTTTGGAATCTAACTCCTCAGGAGTATCAAAAGCTATATAAGCAGCACCTTTATCAAGAAGTTGTTTTACATATTTCTTGTAAATATCTTTTCGCTCAGACTGCCTATAAGGAGCGTACTCACCACCTTTGGAAGGACTTTCATCAAAAGTTAATCCCAGCCAGTTGAATGTTTCCTGAATATATTCCTCAGCACCCGGCACAAATCTTGCTGAGTCGGTGTCCTCAATACGAAGTATAAAATCACCGCCTTGTTGTTTTGTGTATAGGTAGTTATACAAAGCAGTACGTACTCCCCCAATGTGCAATGGACCTGTCGGGCTTGGTGCAAATCTTACTCTTACTTTCTGACTCATAATAGTGGCTATCATTTATATTTCGCAAAGATATGTAAAATTGATAAGTTTTCAATATCAAAAAAAGGTCAAAGGTAGTATAGAGATTCATTGCCCATATTGAAAAGTAGATCAATGATACTTAGATTGTTTTGGAATCCCAATTTATGAGAAAAAACCTGATAATATGGGTTAATTTTAAAATCAGATTTACGTTTAGGGTGAATAGACTCACGAAGATCAACAACACATTCTAAGGGATCTTTAATATATGATTCACTGTAGGATACCTCTTTATTTATTCCAATAAATCGGCAAATGAGACTCCTCAACTGTTCGTTTAAGTCGTGCAGAAATGTTATTTTCTTTTCATAAAACGGTCTGAAGTCATCTTCATAATATTGAAAAAAAGGCGATGAGTTATAAGCTGAAATAATTGCATTCCAGTGGAGATGACGCCAATTGCCATGTTCAGCGATGCGAATGTCTTTCATTAAGCATTTATTGCCTTTAGGTTTCTCTATTGGGATACTAAGAGATTGAGGCCCGTTTGGGCCGGCAATGATACATCTATTTCTGTACGACTGTTTCTGATAATTATCGTTGATCTCTATTACAACCTTATCGTGTTTGTTGAATATAGAGTAATATTCTAACGGTGCAAGGTAGAGAGAAGACAACAAAGTTAAGTTAGATTTCGGAGGTGTCATGCAGAAACATTAGCTTTACGGAACAATCTGTTCCAGCGAATTCTGCCATTAAACCAATCTTTATCCTTTTCCAAAGATAACCAGATCAGCTTAGGCTGTCCAACAACATGATCTTCGGGAACAAAACCCCAAGAGCGTGAGTCGGCTGAGTTATGACGATTATCACCCATCATAAAATAGTAATCGAATTTAAATGTATATGAATCCGCCTCTTCGCCGTTGATATAAACTTTGCCATCGCGGTAAGAAAACTCGTTGCCCTCATAATTTTTTATGCACCTCTCATATACTGCAACCTTATAGTCAACATCACCATCAAAAGTAATGGTTGCCCCTTTTTCAGGAATCCATAATGGTCCGTAAGTGTCACGTGTCCATTGAGTAACGTAGTCAAGAGGGAAATAATAGCCTGTTCCCGGTAATTCTCGTTCTTTAATGATATCCCATACAAAAGGCTTTGCTCTCAACTCTTCTACCATCTCATTAGTCATTGGTATACTGAAATAAATTCTACCGTTATTTCCGTTACGTGGTGTAAGATTAAACATCGACATACTCAAGCTGTCTACACCCGTAAGGTCTTGTGATCTAGTAGTCATCTGTCCGTAACTGTCTATTGTGTAATAGTCAGCCAAATTAATTCCCAAGCTGCTAAATATCTCAGGAGAAATTTGAGTGCCATCTGTATGAATCATAAAATTGTGTTGCGACAGATTAGGATTTGGGATAAAATTACCATCGATAAATACCGAATCATCTATTAATGATATTGTTTCTCCCGGTAGTCCTATTGCTCGTTTCACATAATTTTCTCTCCTGTCAACAGGGCGGTAAACAATTTCTCCATACGTCTGTACATCAGCACGTACTCCCTCACTACCGTAGGGATGGTGTTTTGATAGGGTGTAGAAGTCAACCCCTTGCTGGTTTACTGCTACTGTATCTCCTACAGGGAAGTTAAACACAACTATATCATTTCTTTTTATTTCACCAAACCCTCTCAGGCGGTTGTATTTCCATTGTGGTTTTTCAAAATATGATTTTCCACCTGTTAAAGGCATTGTATGTTGAGCGAGAGGAAATGATAGTGGCGTCATTGGAGCTCGTGGTCCATAGCTTAATTTGCTGACCGCTAGAAAGTCGCCAACCAGTAATGACTTCTCAAGAGAAGATGTAGGAATTTGATAATTCTGAAAAAAGAATATATTAATAAAATAAACAGCTAATAATGCAAAGACAATTGCATCAACCCACTCCATTGTTTTACGAAAAAAAGTGTTGTTAGAGCTTTTCCAGAATCCCCAAGGGATAAATCTGGTTATATATATGTCTAAAAACATAAGAATGAAAAATAACACCCATGGTGCTTGTGACCAGATTGAGAATAAAATTGTAAGTATAGTCCATACTACAAACCAAAGCCATTGTCTTTGTGAGGCTTGTTTAAAACGTTCTTTAAATGTCATAGTCTTTATTGTTTGTCCTGATCACTATAGGTTTCCGAGCATGTCATTCATTCCTAAAAACCCTTTCTTTCCTTTTGTGAATTCCGCAGCAAGAACTGCTCCCAGTGCAAATCCTTTGCGGCTGTTAGCGTCATGAGTAATTTGAATACTATCAGCGTCAGATTCGTATATTACTGTGTGTATACCGGGCACTTCACCTTCTCTATATGATTTAATCATTAGTTTATCATCTGTCGGATCAACAGAAGTATCCTCAGACTTTTCCTCTTTGACATCATCAGAGTTATTATCCAAAATCCATCCTGATTTCCTTTTAATATTCGACAATATATTTTCAGCAAGAGTTATTGCAGTACCACTAGGCGCATCAAGTT
Source organism: uncultured Proteiniphilum sp. (assembly GCA_964622945.1). GTDB lineage: Bacteria > Bacteroidota > Bacteroidia > Bacteroidales > Dysgonomonadaceae > Proteiniphilum. The sequence continues at coordinate 24,183 of CAZURM010000005.1, read as the reverse complement.
TATGTATATGATGTGTTTCTTCCATTCTTAAATCATAGTTCGGAAACCTATTCATCAATTTTGACAGATAGTTGTTAAGAGCAAAAAATATGTTCATGCCCAGACTGAAATTCGAGGCATAGAAAAAGGTTTTACCATTATTATTACACTCATCTTCAATCTCTGCTATATGCTCTAACCATCCGGTTGTGCCTGATACTACGGGCACGCCTGCCTCAAAAGCTCTTCTATAATTATTGAGGGCACTTTTGGGTGAAGTGAATTCAATAGCTACATCGGCACTTTTAAATGAATCAGAGTTAAATTTTGCCTCTTCGTTTATATCGATTGTACAAACTATTTCATGTCCTCTTTCACGGGCAATCTTTTCAATTTCTTGCCCCATTTTACCATATCCTATAAGTGCTATTTTCATATACTTTAATTGATTATGAAGAACAAAAATACAAAAAATGGTTGATTTACACTATTAAAGAAGAAAATTGAATGTATTTCAGAGCCAGCCTCTATCTTTGTACCACATGACAGTTTTTTCAACTCCCTGTTTTAATCTATACTTTGGAACGAAGTTAATATCTTCTTTCAGCGGAGTTATATCGCATGCCCAGTTGCGTTGTTTCATTATTCGGTATTTGTCACTATTAAAGGTGGATGCCTTACCAAAAAGTATGGCTAATTTTTCGTTGACCCATGCAGAAGGTTTTATAAGGAATAGAGGTACCTTTATTCTTAAAACATATTTTTTGCCGAGAGCTTCTTGTACGATTTTATTAAATTCTGAGTCGGTATAATAATCTCCATCAGAAACAATATACTCTCTTCGTACTATTTTTTTATCGATTAGCTTGAAAATAACATCAACTAAATCTTCACTATAGATAAATGAAAGTATCTGTTTTTTTAATCCTGCACCAACATTAAGACCATTCTTAACGGCTTTCATAAGTATAAGATAATCTTCATCGCGAGGCCCATAGACTCCTGTAGGTCTGATTATCAGGTAAGGAAAACCTTTAAGTTCTTTGAGTGATTTTTCTGCTTTTAGCTTACTTTTGCCATAGGCTGTGGTAGGATTAGGAGTGTTGTCAGCGCTTATTGGTGTGTAACCTATTTCATCACCTATCCCTAATGCACCAAGTGAACTCATTAACACGAAAGCATCAGGGACAGCATCTATTTCTATTAATGATTCAGCCAAATTGCATGTCTGCTCATAATTTACTCTATCGAAATCTTCTTTACACATTGCTTTTGTTAAACCTGCAATATGTATTATATAATCGAACTTGCCATTTTGCTTTGATAGATCTGTGAGTTGAGTTTTGAGATTCTCTTTCTTAGAATAATCGAGTTCAACAAACTGTATACGCTTATCTGATAAATATTTACGACTACTGGTTTTTCTTACTCCAGCCCAAGTATTGTAGCCCAGCTCCAACGCTTTGTCAACTGCAGTACTTCCAATAAAACCGTTAGCTCCGGTTATGAGTATATTTTTATTATTTATCTCTTCCATCTTAGCTATTGCAAAATTAATAATTACTTGATGAATTAAAACAGTGAGTTAGCGAATTTTTTATTACTTTGCGTAACTAAAACAGTGTTTTGTTTGTTTTAGTATCAATTGGAATCTAAATCAAAATTATTTATGAGTAAAAAGATATTTACACAAAAACCTTTATCTAAACTTAGAAAAAAAGATTTAACCCTATCTGTGACTGATTTTTTGACAGAAAATAAAGATAAACAATTTAATTATAAACAGATTGGTGCTGCACTAAATGTGCGTGGCGAAGAGGGACGAAGAGTGCTTGTTAAAGTGCTTGACAAACTGCGTGATGATGAGATAATATTAGAATCATCAAGAGGAAGATACAGAATTAATAATAGAGGATTGATTCTTGAGGGACGCTTTGAAAGGAGGAGTAATGGCAAGAACTTTTTTGTGCCTAATGATGATGGGAATATTGTATTTATTCCCGAGCGCAATAGTAAGCATGCTATGAACGGCGACCGTGTTCGAGTGCAGCTCCTTGCAAAAAGGAAACGTGCAGACACTGAGGGAACGGTGATAGAAATACTTGAACATTCACAAAATCGATTCGTTGGTGTTTTAGAGGTTCAGAAGCATTTTGCATTTCTTGTGATGGATAGTAAATATCTCTCTAATGATATATTTATTCCTAAAGATAATTTTAATGGTGCTAAGAATGGCGAAAAAGTGGTTGTTGAAATTGTAGAATGGCCTGAGAAAGCTAATAATCCTATAGGCAAGGTGATTGATATCCTTGGCGAACCAGGTCATAACGATACAGAGATGCATGCTATCCTTGCTCAATATGATCTACCATATAGATATCCGGAAAAAATTGAGAAGTATGCTGATTTAATCTCTGATGAAATTGATGCTGAAGAGATTGACAAAAGAGAAGATTTTAGAGATGTTTTCACTATAACTATCGACCCAAAAAATGCAAAGGATTTTGATGATGCAATATCAATACGTCAGCTATCATCAGACAAATGGGAGGTAGGTGTGCATATTGCCGATGTTACCCATTATGTGAAACCAGGTGATTTGGTTGATGAGGAAGCAGAGAAAAGGGCTACCTCTATTTATCTTGTTGATCGTACGATACCCATGTTACCTGAAAGGCTGAGCAACGTATTATGCTCACTTAGACCAAATGAGGAGAAATTATGCTTTTCAGTAATATTTAATATAAATGAAAGAGCAGAAGTAAAAAAAACACGTATAGTTAGAACTGTAATTAATTCGAATCGCAGTCTAACTTATGAAGATGTACAAACTGTTATTGAGACAGGCAAAGGTGATTTTTCTTCTGAAATACTCAAGTTAAATGACTTGGCAAAACAGCTGCGTGAAAGACGATTTGCTAATGGTGCGATAAATTTTGACAGATATGAGGTGGAGTTTAATTTAGATGAGAAAGGAAAACCGCTTGGAGTATATTTTAAAGAGTCGAAAGAGGCTAATCATCTAATTGAAGAGTTGATGCTTCTGGCTAACAAGACTGTTGCTGAAGCTGTAGGAAAGGTTACAAAAGAAAAAAAAGCAAAAGCATTTATTTATCGAATACACGATGTGCCAGATCCTGAAAAGCTGGATATTTTTAATACTTTTATTCTTCGTTTTGGACACAAAATTAAAACTACAGGATCTAAGTCGGAGGTGGCTAAGAGCCTGAATTCAATACTTGATAAAGTTCAGGGACGCCCTGAAGAGAATCTAATTGAAACCATAGCTATACGAACGATGTCAAAAGCGATATACTCTACGAAGAATGTGGGGCATTATGGGTTGGCTTTTGATTATTATACTCATTTTACATCACCAATACGGAGATATCCTGATATGCTTGTTCACCGTTTGTTGGAGCGTTATCTTGCAGGAGGTAAAAGCGTAGACCAAAACTCTCTTGAGTCAGAAAGCAAACATTGCTCTGACATGGAACAAATTGCAGCTAATGCAGAACGTGATTCAATCAAATATAAGCAGGTAGAGTTTATGTCTGACAAGATTGGTAAAGTTTTTGATGGAGTGATTTCGGGTGTTACTGAGTGGGGAATATATGTTGAGATTAACGAAAACAAGTGTGAAGGTATGATCCCTATAAGGGAGCTGGACGATGACTTTTATGAGCTGGATGAAAAGAATTACAGACTTATTGGACGTCGTACTAAAAGAGAATATCGACTAGGTCAACCGGTTACTATTCAGGTTGACTCAGCTAATCTAGAACGTAGGCAACTGGACTTTATTTTTGCAAACTGACAAGCTTTTTAAATATTGTTGTTTTAGCAAATGCATGCTGAAAAAATACAGGTCCCATAAGTTCAATCTTTTCCCAATGTGAGTGATTGTTTAGTTCGGGGAATGGTGATAAGTAATATGTCCGATCGCTGTTATCTACTATCAGATAACCATCTTTTTTTATGTGTGGAATAGCTCTTTTGATACATGAGCTGCGTGCTCGACCATCTACAATAACAATATCAAAATATTCTTTGTCGAACTGATCAATGGCTTTTACATAATTCTCGTAGGATATTCCTTTTGATTTTTCGTCTTTTGATATGAAGTCATTTGGGTCATAGTGGTTTAGAGAACTGAAATTGTTGATTGGTTCACCTTCAATCTCCTTTATCGTGGCGTTATTTAGATTATATTCTTCAAGTTTTTTTCTTAGAGATTTAATCCAGAAAGTATCGTGTTCAACAGTTATAACTTCTTTGCATCGTGATGCAAAAAATATTGTTGAACCTCCCGATCCCCATTCAAATACTCTCATTTCATTATTACATATTTTTTCTAATAAATCAATAGCGTCATATGTCATCCATGGTAATCCCAAACTTAATGTGCTTTCATTAGATCTTTTATCTTTATACCATCTCCTGAAATATTTAATATGCTCAAGGGTCTTGTTTTTAATGGCATACAAAGCTGCAAAACGAATGAATAGCAACGAATCTTTCATTTATATTTACTTTTTAGGTTAGAAAACAAGTTTTCAATCTCATTTGACATTTCAAGTTTTAAAACTTTGCAGAATAATATGTATAATCCTCCTATAAGAACTGTATTAATTAGAATGTAAAGTATTGTATTATATATGCTCATTGTTATTATATAAGATATTACTGAGCAGATGAGAGCTACAACAAAATATGGTAGTATGTCTTTTAAAAATTGTGTAGCATTATATCCTACAATCTTTCCTGAGAAAATTACTGAAATCAGCAGTGTAAGTGCTATATATATAACCCAGCTACCTGCGAGTGCCATTAGTCCTTTAGGAAGAAGAAATATTATCAATAATATTAATATAATAGATTTGATTATTTCTATTCCAAGGAAATAAGATGATTTCTCCTTCGCAATAAAGAGTTCGTTGAAAATAAATATAAAAGGAGAAAGAATTCCTGCAAGCGTAAGTACTTGAAAGTATGGGACTGCTTCAAGCCATCTCTCTTTAAAGAACAGAAAAAAAAGAGATTCAGCTATTATTATCATTAAGAAACCAAGAGGAAAAGATATGAATGAGATAGATTTCATGAGTTTGCTCATTATTCTTTTCATTCTGGCTGCATCTCTGTTTACTTCTGATAAAATAAGCATCGCTACAGAACGGAATGTATTTGACATTGTGAGGAAGGGGATGTCTTGATATTTTTTTGCTTGATTAAAATAGGCCACCTGACTCATAGGGTAGAACATAGCTATTAAGCTGGGATATACGTTGTTTGAAATAGTAGAGATTGTGTTTGATAGAAGTAGCTTGCTGCTAAATGAAAAAAAGGAAGATAGCTTTTTTTTACTGAATATTGCTTTTGGACGCCAACTCGAATATATCCAAAGAAAAATAGTTCGAAAGAACGCATATGATAGAGTTTGAAATACTAAAGCCCATACTCCTAAATTGCTAATTGCCATTATTACGGCTATAATATCTGCAATAAAAAGTGCTAATAAATTTATTTTTGATAATCCTTTGAAATCGGCCTTTTTTGTTAGTATTGTTTGTTGAATAAGCCCAAAAGCATTGAATATGATAGAAATAAATAACACTCTTGCTACAGGTGTAACTTCTGAAGTGTTAAAAAGTTCACCTAATAGTGGTGCAGAAATATATAGGAATAGATACAACCCAAGACCCAGTGAAATATTAAATATAAATACTGTCGAATAGTCAGCTTCTGTTAAATCATGTCTATTTAGCAAGGCTCTGCCAAAACCACTATCTATAAGGATTGAGGAGAATGCTGTGAAAATAGCTAGTGAGCCAATGATTCCATACTCTCTTGCACTGATAATATTCATTAGAATCAGCATACTCACAAAATTGAGCAACTGTTGTCCAAACTTATCAATAAAGCTCCAGAAAAGGGACAGGATAGTTTTACTCTTTAATGAGGGTTCTGACATTGTAGATTATATCTTGTCGGTTATATTTAGTCGGCTATTCATGCAAAAGTAGTCATTTTTTTTAGAACATAAAGTTTAAACAAATTTGAGTTTAATTCTACTATTGTGTGATTAAAGTTCAGTTTTACTATCGTTTGGATTTAGTTAGGTTTTATTGTATTGTCATTTGAATTTAATTTTATTGTATTGTGAGTAAGATTTAATTTTATAATCCAAAAATCTGATTTAGTTTAGTGTTACTGTCCTATGAGTTTAGTTTTATTATCGGATGAATAATGATAAATCGTACATTTTTTTATATTTTTGAAATTGAAGCATTATAAGGATGACATTTTCAAAGGAGATAAAAAAAGAAGCTTTAAGGCTTGGCTTTGATGTATGTGGTATTAGCCCTGCTGTAGATTCAGGTGAATTGGAACATTATATGAGCTGGATAACAGGAGGTCATCATGCTACTATGAGCTATATGGAGCGTAATATAGATAAAAGACTTAACCCTCGACTTCTTGTAGATGGTGCGAAATCAATTATTTCTGTAGCCTTGAACTACTATCCTCATCAAAAACAACCTACTTATGCACCTCAATTTGCATATTACGCTTATGGTAAAGATTATCATGACATAGTAAAAGCTAAGTTAAAGCTCTTGTTAAACTTCATTCAACAGCATAATCCAAGTACAAAAGGAAGATTTTTTTCAGATTCAGCACCTGTTTTGGAGAGGTTTTGGGCAGCACGGTCAGGAATAGGCTTTATTGGTAAAAATACTTTGCTAATTATTCCAGGGAAAGGCTCTTTTTTCTTTTTGGGTGAACTAATTGTTGATCTTGAACTTGATTTTGACTCACCAATACCTGAAAATTGTGGTACATGTACACGTTGTATTGATGCCTGTCCAACTGATGCTATTGAAAAACCATTTTTGTTAAATTCTAATAAATGTATATCATATCAAACAATAGAGAACAGAGATGAAATATCAACCGAAGTATCACCTCGATTAAAAAACTATGTTTTTGGTTGTGATATATGCCAAAAAGTGTGTCCATGGAATAGGTTTTCTTCACCTCATGGTACTACAGACTTTTTGCCTACAAATGAGTTTATGTCAATCGATTTGCATAAACTTTCCAAAATGAATGAAAAAGAGTATCAAGAACTTTTTCGTGGATCTGCTGTAAAAAGAGCTAAATTTATAGGTTTAAAGCGGAATATTAATGCGATTTCTAAAAACCGTAATAAATAACTATTTTTGTATAAATATATACAATGAAAGAGGATTTCGATATTCATAACAGAGATAATTTCCAGGATACAGATCGTGAGTTTGAGTTATCTTTACGTCCGCTCACTTTTGACGGATTCAAGGGACAAAATAAGATTGTAGAAAACTTGAAGATTTTTGTAAGAGCTGCCAGGATGCGTGGAGAGTCTCTCGATCATGTATTACTTCATGGTCCTCCCGGACTTGGGAAAACAACTTTAGCCAATATAATCGCAAATGAACTAGGTGTAGGGTTTAAGGTTACATCTGGACCTGTATTTGATAAACCGGGCGATCTTGCTGGTATTTTGACTTCTTTAGAAGAGAACGATGTGTTATTTATAGATGAAATACATCGCTTATCGCCTGTTGTTGAGGAATATCTTTATAGTGCAATGGAAGATTACCGCATTGATATACTAATTGACAAAGGGCCTAGTGCCAGATCAATACAAATCGATCTTAATCCTTTTACTTTAATCGGAGCTACAACCAGAAGCGGTTTACTGACAAGTCCATTGAGAGAGCGATTCGGTATAAACATGCATCTTGAGTATTATGATTCAGATACACTTACCGGAATTGTGTTAAGATCATCAGATATTCTTAAAATTAGATGCGATAATAACGCGGCTGAAGAGATATCCGCAAGGAGTCGTGGTACACCTAGAATTGCTAATGCCTTATTACGACGTGTACGAGACTTTGCACAAGTAAAGGGAAATGGCTCAATTGATAAATCTATTTCAATGTACGCACTCGAATCACTTAATATTGACAAATATGGTCTGGATGAAATTGATAATAGGATACTTTTAACCATTATTGACAAGTTTAAAGGAGGACCAGTTGGTATAACTACTATTGCTACTGCTGTTGGAGATGACCCTGGAACAATTGAGGAGGTTTATGAACCTTTTTTAATAAAGGAAGGATTTATAAAACGTACACCACGTGGTAGAGAGGTAACTGATTTGGCATATCAGCATTTAGGCCGTAAAAAAATTAGTAATGAGCAAGGCTTGTTATTTTGATTAAACAATCCGTTTTTATATAATAATAAAAGATTCAATTTCTTATCTTTGAGATTGAAACCCTACTTGATATTACTGAATATTAATTCTAATTGTAAACTGGTTTCTCCATTATCTATAATAGCAGCTGTAGGCCACATGAGATTTTGGATTTTAGTTAGAACTTGTTGAGAGGTTAGGTTCTGTTGTACAGTAGTATAGGTTGCATTAACTGGTATGAAATAATAATCCAAATCATATGGTTCGCCATCGTTCACATGGTTATAATAATTTATCATTGAAGATATATTATTAAAATTGTAAGAATAAGATGAAGCGTCAAATTTATCAGAGAGAAAGCTGGTTACATTATCAATAATTTTTCGATTTTCAAAAAAACCACTTAAGGAATCTTTATTAATAAGCAAAAGATAATCAGGTGGACTTAACTTCACCATTTCGTTGTCTAATGTGTTTGGTAAAGCATATACGGTAAAATTTACAAGGCTTAAAGCTTTGGACTTCAAGTTTTCATGAATTTCAGAAATAGGAAATTTTATCTCTGTATTGACACCTGCAGGACTTTTAATATATGTAACCGAAGAGTTGTCATTTAGAAGTTCGTTGTTAATACTCTTTATATGGTTAAGTTGTCTAACCTCAGGAGTGTTATTTAATTCGAAAACATCAGTGCGGACTGTGTCTTGTCCAGTTGAAGATCCTTTTTCATCTAAGTAATGGTAATAAACTAATAAGGAAGTCATGTCTGCACTCAGAATCGTACTGTTTCCAAAACTTGTTGTGAAGTACAATCCTGGGAAATACTCCCTGAAATTGTCGGTATCCGACAATTTGCCATGTCCTACTTTTTTATATTCGTCAAGAAAGTTTTCGCCTATAGAATTAGGGATTTTAACATTTATGTAATATTCTAGATACGAAACTGTAGAAAAGTCTTCAGCTGTATATGATACTTTTCTGGAGGTAGAGTTTTTCCCTGTAAAAATTTGCTCCCCAATAGGTGCAGCCATATCTGCAAACATTGCAGGGTCAACATTTGTATAATCATCTGTTCCCTTTAATGATTCTATAACTTCATACACAGATAATCGCATGGGTGATATTGAGTCTCCCATCATTGTTGTATATGCCACTTCTACCCTTACTGAGTCTATTACTGCGCCATCCTTGAATTCCATATCTTTTGGCAGATAAAATTCTGCGATATAATCAGATTTTATAGAACCAAAAATAGGGTCGGTATATTCTCCAAGTATTGGATAGCTTGTTTTTCCATATATAGAGTCAATTTGTACAGTGCGTGCTTGTAGCATCAAAGTATCAATACCTACTATCAGTCTGTCTTGTGTGGGCTGTATTGAAAAACCTAATTGATCAAGTGTGTCGTTACATGAAATTGTAAATATTACAACAAAAGTTATTACAAGTAACTTATATTTAGTTTTGAGCTTCATTTGTTTCAAAAATATTACTTTAACGCCGCAAATATCCAAAAAAATAATGTGATTTAAAAACAGAATTTTGTTTTCTTTCTATTTTTAAATATTATTGTATAAAGGTGAAGCTAAAATAAGTTTTAGTTAAGAACTTAGTTGTTAATCTGCAATTTTGTTATAGAATGACTCTATTTCGTCCACACTCTTTTCAAAATCTGATTGATAAGGGAGGAAGTCTATTTTTTCATTTTGTATATACTTAATTAGTTCAGAGTCAATATTCTGATCTCCAAGTATTATACCATCGGAAAAATCCATTGCTAATTTCATAAGATTTTGATAATCCATTGCACCTCTGCTTTTCACTTTTTCTATCTCAGGTTCTCCTATACCATCAAAACGGAGTTTATCTGCAACATTTTTATCAAAAGGTTTATTGTATGTTTGGTCATATAGAGAATAAACAACTTTAGCATCTTTGAAACATGGGTCGTCTTTATATCCTTTTTTAACATAAAGTGGTGCTAGTGCACTAAACCATCCGTGACAATGTATTATATCCGGCACCCATCGCAATTTTTTTATTGTTTCCATAACTCCACGTACAAAGAAAATACTCCGTTCATCATTGTCATCATACTCTTCTCCATTTTTGTCAACTAATGTTTCCTTGTTCTGGAAATAATCCTCGTTGTCAATAAAGTATACTTGCATTCGTGCTGCCTGTATCGAAGCTACTTTTATTATGAGTGAGTTGTCAGAGTCATTAATGATAAGATTCATTCCTGAAAGTCTTATAACTTCGTGAAGCTGGTTTCTACGTTCATTAATACTGCCATATTTTGGCATAAAGGCACGAATTTCCATGCCTTTTTCTTGAATGGCTTGAGGTAAATGTCGTGAAGTGTTTGAGATTGGTGTTTCATCTACATAAGGGTAGATTTCCTGTGAAATGTACAAAATTTTTTTCTGAGACATGAAGCTAATAATCTTAAGTTTAACTACAAAGATAATAAAAAAAATCCACATAATTACAAAATATATATACTTAAAAATTGCAAGTGGCAGATAGTGAGTATGGTATGTAGTGTTTAGCTTGTTTTTTAGAGTGAAATAATGCAAATTATTTTCTGTATGTGATAAATATTTTGTTGCTTTGTATTGTAAAATATGATTAATGAAAATTTTAAGCACTATTTCCGAAATAGAGAGTCAATTGCAAGGTTATCGTAAAAGGGAAAAAACGATTGGTTTAGTTCCAACTATGGGTGCCCTCCATGCTGGTCATGCTTCACTCGTGGAGAAGTGTGTAGCAGACAATCAAATAAGTGTTGTTAGTATATTTGTAAATCCAACACAGTTTAATAACAAGGAAGATCTCATGCTTTATCCTCGTACTCCCGAAAAGGATTATAAACTATTGGCAAATTTAGGAGTTGATTATATCTTTGCCCCTTCAGTAAACGAAATGTATCCAAAAGAGGATTTGCGTATATTTGATTTCGGTCAACTAGATAAGGTGATGGAGGGTGAGTTCCGGCCCGGGCATTTCAATGGCGTTGCTCAAATCGTAAGTAAATTGTTTAATATTATAAAGCCAAATAATGCCTATTTTGGAGAGAAAGATTTTCAGCAGTTAGTCATAGTAAAAGAGATGGTAAATCAACTGTTAATTCCTGTAAATATAATAGGAATACCCATTGTACGTGAAAAAAACGGCTTAGCAATGAGCAGTCGTAATCAGCATCTCTCTCAGCAACAAATGGAAGATGCATCATTTATCTACAAAATATTGTATGAAAGTTCATTTTTAACAGATAAGTTTACACCAAAAGAAATTGCTGATCAAATCGTGAGAGATATAAATAACGTCAACGGATTAAAAGTTGAATATTTTCAGATAGTAGATGGAGATAATCTTCAACCTGTATTAGCATGGGATGATTCCGATTATATTGTAGGTTGTATAACTGTATACTGTGGTAAGGTAAGATTAATAGACAATATAAGATACAAATAAAAAAAATATGTGGATTGAAATTTTAAAATCAAAGATACATAGAGCGGTTGTCACAGACGCAGACCTAAACTACGAGGGTAGTATCACAATTGACGAAGATCTAATTGATGCAGCTAACATGTTTGTAAATGAGAAAGTAGCAATTGTGAATAACAATAATGGAGAGCGTTTCGAAACCTATATTATTCGAGGTGAACGTGGGTCAGGAATAATTTGCCTAAATGGAGCAGCAGCACGTAAAGTCCAAAAAGGTGATATAGTAATTATAATGAGCTATGCATATATTCCTATAGATGAGGCAAAAGCCTTCAGCCCGACTATTATAAACCTTGATGGGAATTCAAATCTCATAAGAAAATAATATTTTTTGTTACATAAACCGTCAGTTACTCTTGCAACTGACGGTTTTTAATAAGTTGATGTGTATACCAACAGACACATTTTAAAAATCAGCGCCCCAATACTCCTGAGTCTCCTTGCTCAGAGTATGATTCAGGTTATCGATACAGCATTTTTGGGTAGAGTAGGCGAGGTTGAATTGGGTGCATCCGCATTAGCGGGTATTATATATATTGCAATCTACACTCTCGGATTTGGATTTAGTATGGGCAGCCAAATCCTTATCGGCCGACGCAATGGCGAGAAAAACTACAATGAAATTGGAGATATTGTAATTCAGGGCTCACTTTTCCTTTTAATCCCTGCCCTAATACTAATTCCAACTTTACGATTTGGTGCAGTAAACTGGATTTCAAAACTGTTTGAATCTTCTGATGTTGCAGGAGCAGTTTCTGAGTATCTTGAGTGGCGTGTATTTGGGTTACTGTTTGCCTTCACAAATCTTATGTTTCGTGCATTCTACATAGGCATTGCAAGAACCAAAGTGCTTACAATAAATGCAATCGTGATGGGCATAGTAAATGTTATATTTGACTATGGTCTTATTTTTGGAAATCTTGGAATGCCTGAGATGGGCATAGCAGGCGCTGCAATAGCTTCAGTCACAGCTGAATTCGCATCTACTCTATTTTTTGTTTTATATACTAAAAAAACTGTAGATTTGGTGAAATATGGATTCAACAAGATTAGATTCCAATGGAGTGTTATTAAAAAAACATTAGACATTTCCATTTTCATGATGGCTCAATATCTTTTTTCCATATCAACCTGGACACTCTTCTTTTTACTCATCGAAAACTATATGGGCGAGAGGTCTCTTGCAGTAACGAATATTGTAAGAAGTCTTTATACAGTTTTCACAATTCCATCGCATGCTATAGCCTCAAGCACCAGTACATTAGTCAGCAATACTATTGGTGCCGACAAAACTCATGAGGTAGCAAACCTAGTAAAACGACTATTTTTGATTAGCTTCGGTGTTATGTTAATTGTAATTTCAATACTACTCATTTTCCCAAAAATGATGATTAACATATATACCGATAACCCTTCGCTTATTTCAGACACATTAGTCCCACTTTATGTTATGATATCATCACTGCCAATATATAGTATAGGTTCTGTTTTATTTAGTGCCGTTTCAGGTACTGGTAACACACGTACTGCTTTAATATTTGAAATTATAGCATTGCTGTTTTATGCTTCTTATATGTGGTATGTAATTGTTTATTTGCGAGCCTCTGTTGCCGTAGCATGGACAACCGAACATGTTTATTGGTTTTTATTATTGGCTCTCTCATTTATTTATCTAAGAAGCGGAAAATGGAAAGATAGAAAAATTTAAAAGAATTTATATCTATCTTTACCATTAAATATAAGTGACTGATATATGAGACCCTTACTTTTGTTGTTAACACTATGCTCAATTTTTTCAATTCAAGCACAAGAATACAAGTGGAAGATTGGTGCAGATTATTTCTTTGATAACCGAGAATATGAGGGATCCTCTTACACTGAACCTCAGACCTTAAATGGAATCTGGCTTACTCCTACTGGTGGTATAACATGGGACACTACACATACAATAATTATTGGTGTTGATTTGTTAAAAATACCAGGAATGAAAAAAGCAATTGATAAGGTTGATTTAACTGCTTACTATCAATATCAAACCCCAAACATCTTATTTCGTGGAGGTTCTTTTCCTAGGAAAGAAGTGCTTAATAACTACTCCGATTTTTTCTTTAGTGATTCTGTAAATAATTTTACTCCGCTTATGCAGGGTCTCTTTTGGCAAATAGGTAGTGACGAAAGTTTTGTTAATGCTTGGATGGATTGGACTGGCTATGCTACTCAGGAAAACAGGGAGAGTTTCTTTATAGGGTTTTCAGGCAAAGCATCAAAAGGAGTATTGTTTGGCGATTTTCAATCTTATCTTTTTCATTATGCGGGAACAAATCCAGGCAATCCAAAATATGGAGTAAGTGAGCAAATTCAGGGAATAGCATCAGTCGGCATAAAATATGAGTCTCCTAATAGTTTTAAAGGTTTATTTTCTGCTGGTGCTTTTGTAGGAATGGAGCGAGATAGAAAGGCTGACATCGTTCACAAACCAATAGGATTTGTGTCTAGAGCAAACATTGAGTTTTGGGGAATAGGAACAGAGAACATATTTTATGCCGGCGATCTAAGAATGAGATTTTATAATCAATATGGAGGTGATTTATATTGGGGAACACCCTTTCTGCAGGGACATAATTATCTACAGAGTAAATTCTACATTAAATTTATAGAGTCAAATAGAGTTAAAATCCAACTAAATGGCAACCTACATTTTACGGAGAAGAAGGTGTTTTTCCAGCAAACTTTTAGTATCTCTGCATCTATAGATAATTTTTTAAATAAAAGTGATAAAGGAGCTGTTTATCCTTGGATGATGATATTTCAGTAAAAAGAAATTTCAAAAATATAGTATGAATAAGGTTAAAGAGAAAATAGAATCGATTCGGAAACAGTTGCATATGCATAACTATAACTACTATGTGTTGTCAAAACCTGAAATTTCCGACTTTGAGTTTGACAGACTAATGAAAGAGCTGATTAATCTTGAAGCTGAATATCCCGAATTGAGTGATCCCAACTCTCCTACTGTAAGAGTTGGTAGCGATGTGAGTAATATTTTTCCTCAGATTAATCATCAATATTCAATGCTATCACTTCAGAATACATATTCAGAAGGAGAGGTAACTAACTTTTTAAACAGTGTAAAAAACAGATTAAATGAGGAGTTTGAGGTAGTGTGTGAACTAAAGTTCGATGGTACATCAATATCTCTAATATACGAAAATGGAAGACTCGTAAGAGCTGTAACTCGTGGCGATGGACGTATGGGTGACGACGTTACTACTAATGTCAGAACAATTAAAAATATCCCATTAATTCTGAAAGGTAAAGATATTCCGGAGAACTTAGTGGTTCGTGGAGAGATACTAATGCCATGGAGTTCTTTTGACTTGTTAAACAAAGAGCGTGAGGAGCAGGAAGAATCGCTTTTTGCTAATCCACGAAATGCAGCATCAGGAACTCTTAAAATGCTCGACTCAAGAGTGGTTGCATCACGCAAATTAGAATCCTATATTTATAGTATAATGGGAGAAAATTTACCATCTAACAGTCACTATGAAAATCTTATCCGTGCACGTGAATGGGGTTTAAATGTTTCTGATTCAATAAAAAAATGCAGTGATCCTAAAGAGATATTCGATTTTATAAATTATTGGAATGTAGAACGTAAGAATTTACCCGTGGCAACTGATGGAATTGTAATTAAAGTAGATTCTCTTATACAGCAGCGTAGCCTAGGGTCTACTTCAAAATTTCCCAGATGGTCTATTGCATACAAATTTAGTGCAGAGCAGGCAATAACACGTTTGGAATCAGTTACTTTTCAAGTAGGTAGAACTGGAGCTGTTACTCCTGTAGCCAACCTTGAGCCTGTACTTCTTTCAGGAACTACTGTTAAGCGTGCATCACTTTACAATGAAGATGCAATAAATGCTCTAGATTTGCATATTGGCGATATGGTGTATGTTGAAAAAGGGGGAGAAATTATTCCGAAAATAACGGCAGTAGATAAGGAAGCTCGGCAGAACAACTTTCTTATTGGCGATAAGGTGCGTTTTGCTACTAAATGCCCTGATTGTGGTATGCCATTAGTAAGAAATGAGGATGAAGCGGCTCATTATTGTACCAATACAGATAAATGTCCTACACAGATTAAAGGGCGGATTGAACATTTTGTTACACGTAGAGCAATGAATATTACAATTGGTCCGGAAACCATTTCTTTGTTTTATGATAAAGGACTGCTAAAAGATGCGTCTGACTTATACAAGTTGAGGTTTGAAGATCTTGTTGACCTTGAAAGATGGGGCGAGACTAGTGCAAATAATTTAATTGAAAGTATAGAAAAATCTAAATTGGTTCCATATGATAGAGTATTGTATGCATTGGGTATTCGTTATGTGGGTGAAACCGTTGCTCAAAAACTTGCTCGAGCATTTCCAAGTATTGATTTGCTTGCTAAGGCAACACTAGAAGAATTAATCTCTGTTGAGGAAATAGGCAACAGAATAGCACAGAGTCTGATTGATTATTTTGTAAAACCGGAGTTTGGAGAATTTCTTCTCCGACTTAAAGATCAGGGGCTTCAGTTTGAGTTAAGTAAAGATATACTTGCCGCAAACACAGATAAGCTTAAAGGGTTGACTATCGTGATTAGTGGTACTTTCAAGCTTCATTCAAGGGATGAGTATAAAGCAATGATTTTGCAGAATGGAGGTAAAAACAGTGGGTCGGTTTCTAAAAATACCGATTATATCCTTGCTGGTGAAAATATGGGACCTTCTAAGTTAGAGAAAGCTCAAAAGTTAGGCGTTAATATTATAGATGAAAACGATTTTCTGAAATTGATTGAATGATGATGCCAAGCTATTTGCATTATGTGTTAATATCAATTTCAATGCTTAGCCAATTTTCTTTGATCTTTTTTCTTAAGCCATTAAAATGGAAAAATAAAGGGCAACACAAAAATCATTACAATTCCTATAATAACCTGTAATGGTAAACCTACTTTGATGTAATCTATAAATTTATATCTTCCAGAAGACATTACCAATGCGTTTGGAGGGGTAGAAAAAGGACTTGCAAAACACATACTGGCTGCAACTGCAACAGCAAAAAGGAAAGGGTAGGGACTTACTCCAATAGACATTGAAGTCTGAAATGCTATTGGTGCGAAAAGAACAGCTGTAGCCGTATTACTTATAAATAGTGTTAGTATTGAAGTGGCAACGTAGATACCGGCTAAAACAGCGCTTGGACCAAACTCTTGTAGGCTTGAAACAATACCGTCTGCAATTAGTGCTGATGCACCCGTTTTTTCCATAGCCACACCAAGTGAAAACATACCGGCAAAAAGAAATGTACTTTCCCAGTTGATTGATTTATAAGCAGATTCTACATTTCTAAAACATCCTAATAATATCATTAGAATTGCTGCAATTAAAGCACTAACCACGGTTGGAAATATGTCGAAAACCATAGCTAAAACCATTAATACCATTATGGCAGCGGCTACTGGGGCTTTATGGTTTATAGGTACTTTCAATGCATTTTCCATTGGCTGACCCACTACAACCCATTCGGATGACTCATCGGTGAGATTTTCTACGTCTTTCCATTTCCCTTGCACCAACAAAAGGTCACCTGACTGTAATTTAACATCTTTCACATCTTGTACTATGTACCCGTCTTTACGACGTAAACCAAGGATATTAACGTTATAAAGCTGACGGAAATTGGACTCTTTAACTCGTTTGTTAATTAGTTTTGATCCTGACATTAATATCACTTCTGCGATACCTATTTGATTAAAATCCATTCCGCCTGTTTTTGAGACGGATAGAGCATTTTGACCTACTTCTGATTTGTGTGTATCAACCAATTCTAGATTGTTCTCCTGAACAAAAGTTAGTATATCTTCGATATTACCGAAAACATATAGTAGATCATTTTCTTTAATTGTGCTTGAAGGGCCGGCCACTTTCATGTCCACAGTTTTATGAAAACGTTTGCGCGACTGAATCCTTCTTATTTCAAGAATACTTACATTGAATTTACTGGTAATATCAAGCTTCTGTAGCGATTTACCAATAAAGTGAGAGTTTGCACCTACGGTTACTCTGTAAAGGTTGTCAGCCAACTGGTATTCTGAAGCCAGTTGATTAAGTGATTTTCCTTTTTTTTCTGATGTTTTATCTTTATCTTTTTTAGATACTAAAAGTTTACTTAATGGCCATAACAGCACTATGCCCAGAGATAAGGTTATAAGACCGACAGGCAGGAAGGAGAAAAATGATAAACTCTCGAATCCTCCGCTTATTAAAGCATCATTAATTATCAAGTTGGGGGGTGTGCTAATTAGGGTAAGCAGACCTAAACTACTCGCGAAAGCCATGGGCATTAAATAACGACGGGCGTCTGTCTTAGCTTGAGATGCTATACTCATTATTATCGGCAGCATCACAGCCACTGTACCAGTATTGCTAATTAGTCCCCCAATAAAACCGGTTACCAGCATCACAAGTATAAAGAGTTTTATCTCACTATTGCCCGCTAATTTTAGGATACGTGTGCTTATCATTTTGGCAAGCCCTGTCTGGAAAATACCCCCTCCAACAATAAATAGGGCTATCATCATTATAACTACCGAATTTGAGAATCCCGACAATCCTTCTGCTGTAGTTAAAATTCCGGTAGTAATTAATAATACCACTACAGACAAAGCAACAATATCAGAGCGTACTTTTCCCCAAATGAAGAAGAATATCGCAACAATAATTATTCCAAAAACAATAATGATGTTTGTATCCATTAAGTGTGATAAAAAAGAAGTGTGAAAAAATAGTAAGATTTTTTGAAGGCACAAAGATATGAAAAAATAATCAATCTTCCATCATAAAGCTATGCGACCCGATGTGATGACCATCAGCAAAAATGTCAGATTTGTAGGTCCCGGGCATAAGAAACTCTTCTATATCCCAGAACATTGTAACAGGGATCTCTTCTCCGCCATACTCCACAATACGTCTCATAGAGAAAAGGATATCGCTGTTTTCATAAGAGAACCTATCATTAGAGCTTTTTGATAAAACATTGCCATCAGGAGTCATAATTCTCACATAAACAGTTCTTTCGCCAGGCTCTGTTGTAATGTTTCTTGCTATTGTAAAGGAAACAACAAACTGTGTGCTTCTACTCAATCTTGTTTGATCTCTTCCTCTGTCGTTAACAGCTTTTGCACTTATATTAGTTGCAACAAGTTGAGCTGCTAATGAAACCTTTTCTGATAGTTGTTCTCTCTCTTGTGATACCTGTTGAAGAGTGCGGCTGGTTCTATTATATTGATCAGTTATCTGTTGGTTCTCAGCACGTAACTCTTTATTAAGAGTGTTAAGTGAATCTATTTGTTGGATATAAGAACGTAGAATTCTTCGTAATGTAGCTAATTCATCGCTCAATCTTTTAATCTCAGCCTTGTCGCTTGCCTGAGTCATTCGCAGCTCTTCTTGCAAGCGTAAAACTTTTGCCTGTTCATTCTGGAGCCTATAAAGAAGGGAGTCATTTTGCACGCTAAATTTAAAGCCTTCGTACTGCAACGAAATAGCCTCATATTCGTCCTCCAACTCCTGTTTATCGACAACATATTGTTCCTGCATCTCTTTCATTTGAGAGTTTCTGGTTATCAAAAAACCTACAAGTACCGCTGTAATAATAAGCAGTACACCAATAAGGGCAATAAGTTGAGGAGTTCGCTCCTTGAAATTTATTTTCATTTTAGTAGTCTCTATCCAATAGAGAACAAAAATATATGTTTTCGTACTAAAACCCAATGTTTAGGCTCTCTTTTTCGTTAATTTAATATATTCAACTCATAAAAAGTTTATAGATTCTATAGTGCAAGAAAAAAAGTTGGAGTGTAAAATTGTGTAAATTTTATCAAAAAACACCCAACAAAAATTAAAAATATTTGTTATATTTGTAAAGGAACTTTTACTGGTTTATACGTCCTGCAGTAAATGGAGTTTTACTGCTGAGTGTGGGTTTAGTGTGTGTTATATAGAATTTTAAAATATAATATTATGAAAACAATAACTCCTTTTTTATGTATTTGTTTATTTGTTTTATTAACAAGTTGTGGTGCTTCGAAAAATGTAATGAACAGACAATCGAATAGTATTATTGGCTTGTGGGAGGTAAAAGCTATTCATAACAGTGATGAGGTTGGCTATAAGATAATACCTCCTGGAATGTTTAAAATGATTCAATCGGATGGCAAATTTATAAACTTTATATCCACTAAAGATGGTGCAATTATCACTGTTGATGGATCTTATATATTTATTGGTGATTTATATACCGAGTCAATTATTAATTCATTTAATAAAAGTCAGGAGGGTAAAGATAATCTAATGAATATAAAAATGTCGCAAGGAAATTTTATATACTTGCGTTGGTTTCAACCAATAGATGAATTTGGAGTGGAACAAAATAGATGGATTGAAGAAATTTGGCAGCGTGTACTGATTGAAGACCTAGAAGTGAGCAATATTGATCTTCGTCAGGAACTAAGATTGATTCTTGATGATGAAGAGGTAATTACTAAGGTATTAGATTAGATTTAACACATGAAGTAACCCCCAAAAGTTAAACAATATATACTTTTGGGGGTAGGCTCATTTAAAAGGAATCACCTTCTCATTAATTACTTTAAATTTTGTCTGTACTTCGTATTTTTATAAATTTTGTAAAGCTCCATCTATATCGGCTTTAATGTCATCTATATGTTCCAACCCTAAAGAAATCCTTATTGCATTTGGATACACTCCGGCGGCAATCTGCGCTTCTTCAGACAGTTGCTGATGAGTTGTGCTAGCAGGGTGTATTACTAATGTTTTTGCATCACCAACATTAGCAACATGGCTAAGCATCTGTAGATTATCAATTACTTTTGCTGTCTGTTTAACATCTCCTTTTACAAAAAATGAAAGTACACCACCAAAGCCATTGTTTTTAAGATATTTCTTTGCTAAAGTGTGATACTTATTGCTCTTAAGTCCGGGGTAATTAACCTTTTCTACTTTTGGGTGTTTTTCCAGCCAGTTAGCCAGCTCTAAAGCATTTTCATTAGTGCGTTCTGCACGCAGTGAAAGTGTTTCAAGTCCTTGTAGTAGAAGGAATGAGTTAAATGGACTGTTTACCGGTCCTAAGTCGCGTAATCCCTCAACTCTACATCTTATTGCAAAAGCAATATTTCCAAATGGAGAATCATTACCAAAGGTTTCCCAAAAATTCAACCCATGATAACCTTCGGAAGGCTCACTAAACATAGGGAATTTACCGTTCCCCCAGTTGAAGTTGCCTCCATCAATTATCACTCCACCCATAGATGTGCCATGACCGCCAATCCATTTCGTGGCAGAGTGTAGAACGACGTTTGCACCCCACTCAATCGGGTTGAAAATATATCCTCCTTGTCCAAATGTATTATCTACAATAAGAGGTATATTATTTTTTTTTGCTATTTCAGCAATTGCCTCAAAATCAGGCACATTATACTCAGGATTACCTATCGTTTCAAGATAAATAGCTTTAGTCTTGTCATTTATAAGAGATGAAATGCTCTCCGCATCATCACCATCTGCAAAGCGTACCTCAATACCCATTCTGGCAAAGGCTACTTTAAATTGATTGTAAGTACCTCCGTAAATGAAAGAAGAGGAAACTATATTATCGCCAACTGAAGCAATATTATGAATAGTTATTAGTTGAGCTGATTGTCCTGATGATGTAGAAACAGCAGCAACTCCTCCTTCGAGTGCAGCCATCCTTTTTTCGAAAACATCTGTGGTAGGGTTTTGCAACCGTGTATAAATATTTCCGAACTCTTTTAATCCAAATAAGTTAGCACCATGTTCAGCGCTTTTAAACGTGTAAGCTGTGGTTTGGTAGATAGGAACTGCTCTGGCTCCTGTAATAGGGTCAAGTTCCTGTCCTGCGTGAATTTGCAATGTTTCAAAATGTTTTTTCTTCATATCTTTTACGAATTAATGTCTCGCAAAAATAGGACAAAAAACAATAATATGTAATGATTTTGTTTAAATAAGTTACTAATTTTCTATTCTATCCCTGAAATCATCCTTGTACGTAATTCCTATTGGTATTTCCTTTTCTGCAATTAAAAGACGATTTTTATATATACTATCGATTTTATTGATAGCAACAATATAAGATTTGTGCACTCTAATAAATCTTTCGTCGGGCAGAGAATCTTCTATTTCTTTCATGGTCATCAATGTGATAATTGATGTTCGTTTTCTGTTAGTATAAATTTTAATATAATTCCTAAGTCCTTCAATATATAAAATGTCATCAAACAGTACCCTTACAATCTTATAGTCTGATTTAATAAAAATCGCATCGGTATTATCTGGCAGATTTGTTTTTTTGTCTTCTCCTTTTTGAATTATCTCGAACCATTTAAGTGCTCTTTTTGCAGCGGTAAGAAAGTTAACATATGAAATTGGCTTCATTAAATAATCAATAGCGTTAACCCTATAACCCTCCAACGCATACTCTTTGAAAGCAGTAGTGAAAATGATTCTTGTCTTGTCATCAATAATTCTGGCAAATTCTATACCGTTAACATTAGGCATTTGTATATCCAGAAAAATAAGATTAGGCTTATTATCAATCATCTCCTGCATTGCCGATTTTGCAGATGAAAACTTGCCGGATAGTTTTAAAAAGGGAGTATTTTCAATATACGTTTCCAGCAAACTAAGAGCAAGTGGTTCATCATCCACAATCCAGCAGTCAAGTATCAAGCTCATGTTTTTCTAATGTATTTATAATTAAAACGGTGGAGTAGATGTTATCCTCAATTTCTGTGCTCCAAATATATCGCTCAGGGTATAATAAGTCGAGATTTTTCTTCACATGTTGCAAACCTATTCCACTACCACTATGGTCTGATTCTCCTTTAGGGAAATAGCTGTTTTTACATGAAAAATATACTTTCCCATCTCTGTGTTCTGTTAGCTCTATAACAACAAATGAAGGGTCATCATTACTCACTCCATGCTTAAATGCGTTTTCAATTAGAGAAATATAAATAAGAGGTGCAATCTCTGTAGAGCCTTCTTCATTTATATTGATATTAGTAGTAACATTCACATTTTCCGTGAGTCTAAGTCTCATTAAATCAATATAATTGGTTAAAAACAAAACCTCTTCTTTCAGTGGAACATAAGTTACATCATCCTTATAAAGCAAATATCTTAATAATTCGCTCAATTCCATTATACTTTTAGAGGTCTTTGCTGAGTTAGTAACTGAAAGAGCATAGATATTATTTAGTGTATTCAGTAGGAAATGTGGATTTATTTGATTCTTCAGATTCTTCAACTCAACTTCAATCATTGTTTTTTCCATCTCTTTCTGACGTGTTTGCATCTGGGTTACACGCTCAGTTGATTTCGTCACAATTCCTAAAATACTTACAAAAGTAATAGAGGAGATGTCGCGAATGATAAACATAAGCCTAAATCTAAACTTATCCCAGAACCTTGGCTGTCTAGGTGGAAAAAATTGTTCAGGGATAATTATTGTATCATTTGCGAGTTTCAAACTAAACTCTATTTCATACCATAGCTGCAATAAAAGTGCTATTGCTATCACTATAAGGATGTTAATGACAATAAACTTTATAGTTTTACGTCTAAACAATAACTTATCAACAAAATATAAGTAGTTTGCATAAAATACAATAATATAGGAAACAAACATGGGAATATATGTCTGAAGATAATTCCAGTTGAATATTTCTAAACGCATTAAAGGAATAATTGGCATGGCAAATACAATGCACCATATCAGAATATGCACAAATATTTTTCCGCGTTTGTTAAACCATGTTACTCCCTGTTTTACCATACTTAAGCGCAAATTTAATAAATTTTATTCATATCTGATAGCCTCTATAGGATCAAGTCTAGCAAACTTATTGCTGCTACTGGAGCCAATAAAATTGTCATTGTTTTGGAAGTTGTAGTAAGCATATTGCTTATCTCTTCCTGTGAGGTAATTAGAAAATCATATTTACAAGGATCGCTAATATTATGATTAGTTGCAAGAATGTTCGTTATGCTATTAATCGCTTCGTCAGTCAATTTTTCACTTTTTCTTTTTACTGATTAATCCTTAAAAACGAAAGTAGCATGCTTTGAATCAGCTGCAAAATGAATTACACTTATTGAACTATTTTATTGACAAAGTGATGTATTTATTGGACGAATATTAAATAAATATTGTCTGGCATTAGATAGGTTATTATTCCTGCTTAGCTCTTACCTGGCTCTTATCTCGCTCCTTTAGTCCTTCTATATAAAGGAAGATTTTAAGACTGAAGTAATCTCCAGGCCTAATTTTTTGTATAATAAATAATATGTGGTGGGTGT
>CAZURM010000004.1:54151-65312 GCA_964622945.1 uncultured Proteiniphilum sp. | reverse complement strand
GATGATATGTTGATCATCAGGGGTGTGAATGTATTTCCTTCGCAAGTGGAGTCTGTGCTTATGGAGATGTCTGAGGCAACACCTCACTATCAGATTATTATACGTAGAGAGAATAACCTAGACACTATTGAGATTTTAGTGGAGATTGATCAAAAAAACTGGTCTGATAGTATTCGCGAGCTTGAAGGTATCAGAAGGCGTATTGATCATAATATTAAAAGTATGCTTGGCATTGGTGCTAAGATAAGATTAGTGGAACCTAACACAATCGAGCGTTCGGAGGGTAAAGCCAAACGGGTGATTGATTATAGATAAAATACTATGCATATACAACAACTTTCTGTATTTCTGGAAGATAAGTCGGGCAGGCTGACTGAGCTCACTCGAATATTGGCAGAGAATGATATTAATATTACTGCTTTGAGTGTTGCGGAAACGGCTGACTACGGTATCGTACGCATGGTTGTCGGTCGCCCTGAACTTGCAAAGAAGGCTCTTGAGAAAGCGGGTTTTTCTATAGGATTGACCGATGTGGTGTGTGTGAACATGCCTGATAAACCGGGATCGCTTCATAGCATTTTGGAGATTCTCACGGAGGAGAAAATAAATGTGGATTACATGTATGCTTTCTCGAATAGTGATGTTGCTCTTGCGGTGATAAGGGCTACTGATGTTCAACTGGTTACGGAGGTTCTGGAGAAAAATCGTCTTAAGCTGCTTTCGCAAAGTGATATTTATCAGCTGTAAATTATTACGTTTTATCTTCTACTGAATTTTATGTTTTTTTTCAAAAAATAAAAAACTAACAAACGATCGGATTATAAATTAAAAGATATGGCGAGATTTTCGAGTAGTGTGGCTGAGCTACGCTCTTCAGAGATACGTGACCTAATGAGTCTGGCAACAGCTCCCAACATGATCTCTTTTGCCGGTGGGATGCCTGGCAATGATCTGTTTCCACTTAAGGAGATTGATGAAATATTTAACTCTCTAAGTGAAAAAGAGAAGCAGATGGCGATGCAGTATGGACCAACAACGGGTCTCCCTACCCTATTGGAGTCGCTGTCAGACTATTTAGAGAAAAAGGGATTACCTGTAAAGAGTAACCGATTGATAATTACTACGGGCTCTCTGCAGGCTATAAATATTCTTGCTAAAGCATTTTTGGATCCCGGAGATAATGTGATAGTGGAAACTCCCAGTTTTATTGGTGCATTGTCTGCCTTCCGCTCTTATCAGGCTAACCTGATTTCTGTTCCACTGAAAGGGGATGGAATGGATATCGATATTCTAAAGCAGAGGTTGAGCACTACTTCTCCTAAGCCTAAATTTCTTTATTATTCTCCTAACTTTCATAATCCTGCAGGAATAATTTATTCTGAGGAGGTTAAGCAGCAGATGATTGAGGTTTTGAAGGATCAGGAAATAGCTATTATTGAGGATGATGTGTATAGTGATCTCTACTTTTTTGAGGAGGATGTGCCGAAAATGAAACTTATTAAGGCTATCGACCCTGAGGGTATTGATGTCTGTTTTACGGGGTCGTTCTCGAAGATACTGGGTCCCGGACTGCGTTTGGGATGGATGCTTGTTCCTGAGCCAATATATCAGAAGTGTGAGTTGATTAAGCAATCGATAGATGCTTGCTCACCAAGTATTTCGCAGGTGTTGGCTGATAAGTTTATTCGCGAAGGGTATATAAATAATTATATAGCTGAGGTTCGTGAGGAGTATAAAAGACGGGGAACTGCAATGATAGAGACTCTCTCGGAGTGTTTGCCGAAAGGGGTGTCGTTCGAAAAGCCAAGGGGAGGATTTTATACATGGCTGCAACTGCCTGAGGGGTGCGACGCAACTGCTGTTTTGAAAAAAGCTATTGACAAAGGTGTTGTATTTGTAACAGGTAAGACGTTTGACCCTGATGGTGTTAAGAACGACCATATACGTGTATCTTTCTGTAACACTGATGTAGAGGCTATTAAAAAGGGTGTGCCGATTATTGCTGATGCTATTAGAAGCTTTTTGTAGGAACAATTTACTGAAGATATTATTGATTCTAGTTATCTAATAAGATATGGATCAAAAAAAGCGGAAACAAATGTTGTCTCCGCTTTTTTTTTGATTTTGTCTGTTTTCTTAGCTTAAGAATGCAATTAATACGCCTGCTGCCACTGCAGATCCGATAACTCCGGATACGTTGCTCGACATACAGTATTGCAATATATGATTTGACTTGTCATGCTTTAGAGCTACCTCATTTGCTACACGTGATGCCATTGGTACGGCACTAAGCCCTGTAGCACCAATAAGTGGATTGATCTTCTTCTTCGATCCCTTATTATAGAGTTTAACAGCTAAAATGCCTCCGGCAATTGAGATTGCAAATGCAAAGAGCCCAAGTACCAAGATTCCTATGGTTTCCCATCTTAGGAATACTTCGGCAGGCATGGTGGCTCCAACACACACTCCTAAAAATACTGTTGCTGTATTCATTATTGGACCTGATGCTGCATCTGCAAGACGGACTGTGTTTGCTCCAATCTCTTTAAGAAGATTACCTAGCATCAACATCCCTATAAGAGGTGCTGCCGACGGAACAAGTACTGACACAACTAAGGTGAGTGCTATGGGGAACAATATTTTTACTGTTCTCATATGCTTGATATCATACTTAGGAGGATATAACTGATCCTGTTTCTTCATATGTATCTTGAAATCATCTTTAGTCATCAGCAGATTTGCTACTGCAGGTATGATTATTGGTACCATAGCCATGTAGGAGTATGCTGCAATTGCAATAGGTCCTAACAGGTGTGGTGCCAACTGAATGGTAGTGTAGATTGCTGTTGGTCCGTCTGCTCCTCCAATTATACCCATTGAGGCGGCTTCAGGAAGTGAGTAGCCCATTATAACAGCTAATAAAACCACTGTGAATATACCTATTTGAGCTGCTCCACCAAAGAAAGCTAGTCGCAGGTTTCTTAACATTGGACCAAAGTCGGTTAATGCACCTACTCCCATAAAAATAATGGGAGGTAGGAGTCCTGACTTGATCAGCATGTAGTACAGAAAATTGATAATACCGAAATCACTGGCTATCTGAGGTAGGTTCATCATGCTACCGTCAGCATTCATAACCATATCAGATTCTACAACTGCCAATCCTGCACCGGGTAGGTTGGCTAGAAGTACGCCAAAGCCTATTGGTACGAGAAGGAGTGGTTCGTACTGTTTGAATATTCCCATATACAAGAGTACACCTGAGATTATCCACATTAGAACAGTACCCCAATCGACAACTGTAAAACCAGTTACATCAAGTATATTATTTAAGAATTCTACCATTATTACTGTAGTTTAATAAGTATATCATCCTCATCAACTGAATCACCATTTGCATAACAGATCTCGGCAACTGTTCCATCAACTTCTGATGCAATTGCGTTGTATGTTTTCATCGACTCAATATATCCTATGATATCATCCTTTTTTACTTTGTCGCCCACCTTCAATGCTGTTTCGCTTGAGTCTTTTGTAAGGAAGAATTTACCTTCGAGTGGTGAGGGAATCTCTTTTACAGCTCCTGTAACCGGTGCTGCGGCAGGTGCCGGTGCTGCTACTGCTACTGCTGCTTGTGCAACCTGTGCAGGTTTAGCGGCTGTGCCAGTTACATCTTCTGGATAGGATATGTTGACAACATACTCCTCATTATCGATATTGACCACAAGTGTTTTAGGCTGGAATCCGTTTCCTGTGCTAACAGGGGCGGCTACGACTTTACCTGTTTTCTCGGCTTCTGCTTCTGCTTTTCTCTTTGCAAGGTCTGCTTCGAAGCTCTTCTTTGCTTCGCCTGATTTATATGCTCTGTACTGCTCGGGGTGCATTGCAAGTTCGAACAGCTCTTCGTCATCCTGACCAAAGTCCCAGTTATTCTTTTTCATCTCAGCACGATACTCATCAAGGTGATCAGGGTAATGATCTTGAGGATTTTCTGTTGAGAACTCTAACCCTTTATCTTTTGCCATTTGCACTATCTCGGGTGCAGGCTCTCCGGGTAGTTTGCCTGATTTGCCAAGTATCATATCCCATACGTTGTCGGCAATCATCGACCAGCGTTCTCTACCTTTCTCTAACTGCAGCACGTTCATAAGTGCCAAGTTCTTAACATACTGACTGAAAGGTGTTACCAGTGGTGGATATCCTACCTTTGGCCATACATAGCTCACCTCATCAAACAGCTTGATCATCAGATCGTCTTGTGTTAGCTCAGGAAGATTGCGTTTTTTCTTCCATTTATTTATTGAGGAGAGATTGTTCTCTAAGTCGGACATCAAACTTCCCATCATTCCACCGGGTAGTCCGGGTCCTATTAATAATGAGTTCATCATCCTGTTCTTTGGATTTATATAGTATCCAAGGAACTCATCCATATACTTTTGAGTGAGTGAACGCACTTTCATATATGCATTCATATTAATCTCGGGCACCTTGAAGCCGGCATCTTTTAGCATTGCCTGAACTGCCAGTAGGTCTGCGTGACCTGTACCCCAAGAGAGTGGCTCCATACCTACATCGATATACTCAGCACCTGCATATGCTGCCTCGAGGATAGACGCCATCTGAAAACCGGGACCTGCGTGTCCGTGATATTGAACAGGAATATTTGGATGACGCTCCCTGATGTGCTTAATTATCTTTCCTATGCTGGCGGGGCGACCTACTCCTGCCATATCTTTAATACAGATCTCATCGGTACCCATTTCAATAAGTGTATCGGCTAACTTGCTGTAATATTCAACTGTGTGAATGGGTGATACTGTGAGACTCAAAGCTGCTTGTGAGATCATGCCGGCTTCTTTTGCAAACTTGATTGAGTTCTCAAGGTTTCTTGGATCGTTGAGACCGTCGAATGAGCGGGCAATATCGGTGCCTTGCTTTTTCTTAACCTGAAACATCAATTTACGTACATCAGCAGGTACGGGGCTCATGCGAATCGCGTTGAGACCACGCTCGAGCATATGTGTTTGAATTCCTGCATCGTTGAAAGGCTGTGTCCACTTGCGAACTGAATTATTGGGGTTCTCTCCAAAGAGAAGGTTTATTTGTTCAAAACCTCCACCGTTAGTTTCTACTCGCCCAAAACAACCCATATCTATTATTGCCGGAGCAACTTCTGTTAACTGGTCAACCGTGGGTACGTATTTCCCTGACGACTGCCACATGTCTCTATAAAGAAGACTAAATTTTATCTCTTGTCCCATATGAAATATTTTATATTATTTTTTTTGAATTGAATCTACCCTACCTCGACCTTGTGTGATTACATCTACAGTAGCTGCAATTGCGGCAACTTTCCTGGTATTAATTCTTTGACTTGGTCTGATGTCTACACCTGGTTTTTCATCTTTAATGTACTTGT
This sequence comes from uncultured Proteiniphilum sp., assembly GCA_964622945.1. Classification (GTDB taxonomy): domain Bacteria; phylum Bacteroidota; class Bacteroidia; order Bacteroidales; family Dysgonomonadaceae; genus Proteiniphilum. The sequence goes on along the minus strand of CAZURM010000004.1, from coordinate 59,893 downwards.
TTGTGAGATTGATTATTAGATTGCCAAGACTTACGACAAGCCATAAAACAATTACAACCATAATCACACCGGTAAGCAATAAACCTAAAGCTTCTCCAAGATTTTCCATACGTATCTAATTATATATTTTTATTAAAGTTTTACCTAATCTAATAACTCTTCGATATTTGTCCATTACCCCAATGGAAATTGAAAGGAAAAGGAGAGTATTTATTAGAGAGTGTAAGTTTCAGAGTTCAAATTTACAAATAATATTCTAAATTTTGAGAGAATAGTATCAAATTGTACACCATTAAACATAATTTAATACAATATTCTTAAAAAAAATCATTCCTCAGTAATTATTAAATTGTTAATATACAGTTATCATAACCTATTAACCATAAAATCGACTTTTCTTTATATATTAAAGTTTATTAATTGACAGTTAATTAATATTCATCTTTTGAGTGATTTAACTTCAAAATCTTCATTATCTCTACAACGACAATCGGTGTCATGGATAATCCCATCACATAAATCCAATGGATATGATCCATCTCAACAACGCCAAATATTTCTCTTACCGCAGGGATTAGTAGTATGACAAACATAAGTAGTGCTGAGGCTAGTATGCCGAACATCAGATATACGTTGCTCATGATGCTCGTCTTGAAAGATGATAATATATTTGAGTGTAGATTTCGTACATGAAACAGCTGCGAAAATGCCAACACTGAGAAAGCCATAGTTTGTCCTAAATCTTGACCTCCGTCGTTAAGACCAATAAAGTAGGCTGCAAGTGAGATTAGACCTATTGTGCTGCCTTGATAAATTATTCGCCAGGTCATCCCTTTGGAGAAAAAGCCTTCTTTGGGATTGCGTGGCTTACGGGTCATTACATCATCTTGGGCAGGATCCATGCTCAGGGCAAGTGCCGGAAGGCTGTCGGTTACGAGGTTTACCCATAAAATTAGTATGGGTGTTAGTGGGTTACCAATATTTAGTATTGAGGCTATTAGTATAAGTAGTACCTCACCCGTGTTGCAGGAAAGAAGGAATTGAATTACTTTGAGGATATTATCGTAAATACGTCGCCCCTCTTCGACAGCGGAGACGATTGTTGCAAAGTTGTCGTCGGTCAACACAACATCTGAAGCATCTTTTGAAACCTCAGTGCCTACAATACCCATGGCGACGCCTATGTCTGCTTGCTTTAGTGCGGGGGCATCGTTCACTCCATCGCCTGTCATTGCAACTATATCTCCATGGCTCTGCCATGATTTTACTATGCGTACTTTATGCTCAGGTGCTACACGGGCGTAAACTGAGTAGTTGTGTATATTGCGGCTTAATGTGTCATCGTCTATTTTCGTTAGATCGTTACCTGTAACAGCTTTATCGCCTTCTTTATATATGCCTATTTCTTCGGCAATTGTTACGGCTGTAACTTTATGGTCGCCCGTAATCATTACAGGGCGTATGCCGGCGGTTTTACATTTTTTTACTGCTTCTATAACTTCAGGTCGTGCCGGATCAATCATGCCAAGCAGACCAATAAATATCAGGTTGTTTTCTACTGTTTGTGCATTTACTTCGGCAGGAATAGCATCGATATCTTTATATGCTACTGAAAGAACGCGTAGGGCTGATTGTGCCATACGATTGTTTTCTTCTCTGATATTTTCTTTATCTTCTTCAGTTATGGGGTTGATCTTTCCATTTGTAAGTATGTGGGTAGTTACATTGAGAATCTCATCGAGACCGCCTTTGACATTTACGCGGAGCTTGCCTTCTTCGATCTTATTGATGGTGGTCATTCTTTTCCTTTCTGAGTCGAAGGGGACTTCCTGAACTCGTGGATAGAGCTTCTCTTGTTCATTTTTATTTATCCCCAGAGTGAGGGCTATTTCTACAATTGCTGTTTCTGTGGGGTCGCCCGCGAGCATATGTTTTCCATCGGGCAACATGTTAAGGTGTGAGTCGGTGCAAAGCATGGAGGATTGCAGTAGCATAACTTGATCATCATCAAGATCTTTAAGGGTGAGCGAGTCTCTGAAGTTGATATTTTTATCTACGCTCCATCCCTCAACAACGGTCATTTTGTTTTGCGTGAGGGTACCTGTTTTGTCGGAACATATGACTGTGGTGCTGCCAAGGGTTTCTACTGAGGGAAGGGTGCGTACGATAGCATTCTTTTTTACTAATCGCTGTACGCCGATTGCCAATACTATGGTTGCCACTATCTGAAGTCCTTCGGGTATGGCTGCCACTGCCAAGCTGACTGCCATCATGAGCATTTCGAGCCAGTGGTTGCCATAGAGGGTTCCTATAACAAAGATGACTGAACAGATTATAAGTGCAACGTATCCCAAAACTTTGCCAAGCTGACCGAGTCTCTTGCTCATGGGGGTTTCGGTGGCTTCTGTGGCTTGCAGCATATGGGCAATTTTGCCTACTTCGGTGTTCATGCCTGTGCCTACAATTATTCCGCGACCGCGACCGTAGGTAACTATGCTTGTGGAGAATGCCATGTTGTTTCTGTCGCCTAAAGGGATATCATTGCCTTTAAGTGGTGCGTTGGCTTTATCAACTGGAACAGATTCGCCTGTGAGTGCCGCCTCCTGAACTTGTAGGTTGATTGTCTCAATTAGTCGCATATCTGCGGGGATAATATCTCCCGTATCAAGTACGACAATATCACCGGGTACTATATTCACTGAATCTATTTCTTCGATCTGACCATCTCGAAGTACTTTTGTGTGCGGCGAACTCATCTTGTTGAGTGCATCCAGAGATGTTTGTGCTTTCATCTCTTCAATGGTGCCTATTATTGCATTGAGAAGTAGAATTGCTAGGATGACAAAGGTTTCAACTAATCCTTCTCCTTCCATTACGCCAATAACTCCGGAAATAATTGCTGCTATAAGCAGAATGACAACCATACTGCTTTTAAACTGCTCGATAAATATTGAGATAAGAGATTTTTGCTTCTTGGACTCCAGCTTATTTAGTCCATATTTTTCTGTTCGTTTATCGACTTCTTTTTTTGATAGTCCGGTTTGCGAACTGACTTCAAACTGTTGTAAAACTTCTTCAACTTGTTGATTAAAATATTGATTCATCTGAGTTTATTAAATGTTTGTATCTCTGGTGGGTTTATTTCCCTGTTTTGGTATAATTATCTGCTTTAGTCTGATTTTAATTATCACTATTCTTTGATTTAGCTTAAATACTCAACCTTTAACCTTCAATCTTCTATTATTAAACAAATATCATAAAATATTTTTATGCAAATTATAAAAAATTAAACAATTAACACTTTAAAACTATTATTCAAACTTATATGTTTTATAACATAATCGTTAGATTTTTCTTTTTCGTACGTTTTATATAAATTGCAACATTATTCAGTAAAGTTATGACTTTGTCGGTCTTTATAGACGCAAAGTCTTTTTTAATACTAAATATCAAACAACAAAATTTAAGCACCAATAGCTAACAGGTTGATATACATTAATCTAGACATATTAGTCATATGATTGAGTAGTATTTGCATTAAAACAAGTTGAATTATATAATTTATTTAAATATTTTCTAATCATGAAAGTTTACAAAACTAACGAAATTAAAAACATAGCCCTGATTGGTAATTCAGGCTCAGGTAAGACCACTCTCGCTGAAGCTATGCTTTTCGAGAGTGGTCATTTAAGACGTCGCGGAACAGTTGAAGGAAAGAACACTGTGAGTGATTATTTTCCTGTTGAAAAGGAATATGAGTATTCTGTGTTTCCGACTTTGATATCTTACGAATGGAAAGATAAATTGATGAACTTCATAGATTGCCCTGGATCGGATGACTTTGTAGGGGGTGTTGTTACCGCTCTGAATGTGACCGATTTGGCTTTAATGCTTATTGATGGGGCGAATGGTGTGGAAGTGGGCACTATCAATCAATTCCGTTATGTTGAGGATCTTAAAAAACCTACTGTTATTCTTGTAAACGGAATGGATCATGAGAAGGCAGATTATGAGAACACACTTAACAGCCTGAAAGATATATATGGAAATAAGGTTGTTCCGGTGCAATATCCTATTGGTAGTGGTACTTCATTCAACGGTATTGTTGATGTTTTGAAGCAGAAGTATTATCATTGGGAGCCAAATGCAACTGCTCCGGAGGTGCGTGATATTCCTGAAAATGAAAAAGATAGAGCAGAAGAATATTATCAGGTATTGCTGGAAGCTGCTGCTGAGAATGATGAAGGATTGATGGAGAAGTTCTTCGACCAGGGCTCGCTCACAGAGGAGGAAATGCTTGACGGTATTCATAAAGGTATGTTGAGTTTAGGATTATTTCCATTGTTTTGCTCTTCAGCAGAAAAAAATATGGCAGTGCACCGTCTAATGAATTTCTTGAGCTTGGCTGCACCATCGCCAAATGATATGCCTTCACCAAAAAATTCAGAGGGTGTGGAGGTTGCTCCTGACTCTACTGCTCCCACAAGTTTGTTTTTCTTTAAAACAACGGTTGAGCCTCATATTGGTGAAGTTAGCTATTTTAAGGTGATGTCTGGAACTGTTAAAGAGGGCGACGATTTTACTAATGCTAACAGACATTCGAAAGATAGACTTGCTCAGATTTACACTGTTGCAGGACAGATGCGTAACAGAGCGGTAGAATTACAAGCAGGTAGTATTGGTGCCGCTGTGAAGCTTAAGGATGTACGAACAGGTAATACGCTGAATGCTAGGGGTACGGATAATACATTCGACTTTATAAAATATCCTGAGCCTCGTTATAGAAGAGCTATAAAGGCTGTAAGTGAGTCGAACTCTGAGAAGATGAATGAGTCGCTTTCGCGTATGCGGGAAGAGGATCCTACTTGGCTCGTGGAAATATCTAAAGAGCTGAAACAAACAATTGTTTCGGGACAGGGTGAGTTCCACCTAAAGACTCTAAAATGGAGACTTGAGAACAATGATAAAATTGATATTGAGTTTTTTGAGCCTAAGATTCCTTATCGTGAGACTATTACAAAGTCTGCTCGTGCTGATTACAGACATAAGAAGCAGTCGGGGGGTGCCGGACAGTTTGGTGAAGTACATCTAATTGTAGAGCCATATTCTGATAACATGCCTCTACCTGAGATATATAAGTTTAATGGACAGGAGTTTAAGATTCAGAATAGGGATACTCAGATTGTTGACCTTGAATGGGGTGGAAAACTTGTATTCGTGAATAGTATTGTTGGGGGTTCAATCGATACTAGATTCTTACCTGCAATATTAAAAGGTATTATGGGTAGAATGGAGCAAGGACCACTTACGGGATCGTATGCACGTGATGTTCGTGTGATTGTGTATGATGGCAAAATGCACCCGGTTGACTCAAATGAGATCTCTTTCATGCTTGCAGGAAGAAATGCATTTAGTAGTGCGTTTAGAAATGCTTCGCCTAAGATACTGGAACCTATATATAATGTAATTGTATCTGTTCCAGGTGACTATATGGGTGATGTGATGAGTGACCTGCAGGGACGCCGTGCACTTATAATGGGTATGGAGAGTGAAAGAGGCTTTGAAAAATTGAATGCTAAGGTTCCTTTAAAGGAGATGAGCTCATATTCAACTTCATTAAGCTCTATTACTGGTGGAAGAGGTTCATTTTCAATGAAGTTTGCAAGTTATGAACTTGTACCATCGGATGTTCAGGATAAACTGCTTAAGGAGTACGAGGAACAAGAAAAAGAGGATTGATAA
>CAZURM010000004.1:0-54051 GCA_964622945.1 uncultured Proteiniphilum sp. | reverse complement strand
TGTTCAGGATAAACTGCTTAAGGAGTACGAGGAACAAGAAAAAGAGGATTGATAACCTTTCTCTTATACTCGACTATGTATTAGATATTTTAAACGTTTACTTAAACAATTGAAAGCATTAAACAGGGCGGCCCTTTTGAAGAGCCGCCCTATTTTTGTATTGCGTTATTGTCAGTTAGTCTTTTTTACAAAATACTCAATGTCTATGTATTTTACGTTAGCTTTTGTGATAAATTTGTCTGCCACAAGCTGCTTAAAAAAGATTAATTACAAGGAACTTATTTTCTGGTTTAAATTTCTTTTTAATGCTTCGAGAAATTCGCGTGTGGTGAGCCAGTTATCACGTATTACATTGGGACCGTGAACTAACATTGCTAAATCTTTTGTCATTTCTCCTCCCTCAACAGTGTCTATACAAACCTTTTCCAATGTTTCGCAAAAATTAATAAGTGGTTCATTGTTATCTAGCTTGCCACGATGAGCAAGTCCTCTTGTCCATGCAAATATTGAAGCTATTGGATTAGTACTTGTTTCTTTACCTTGCTGATGCTGACGGTAGTGACGTGTAACTGTGCCATGTGCGGCTTCTGCCTCAACTGTTTTGCCGTCGGGTGTAATTAAAACTGAAGACATCATACCAAGAGACCCAAAACCTTGTGCGACAGTATCGGACTGAACATCGCCATCATAATTTTTACATGCCCATACAAATCCACCGTTCCATTTCATGGCAGCGGCAACCATATCATCAATTAATCTATGCTCATAGGTAAGTCCTGCTTGTTCAAACTTTTCTTTAAACTCATTCTCATATACCTCCTGAAAGATATCTTTAAAACGACCATCATATGCTTTTAGAATAGTGTTTTTGGTGGACATATATAGAGGATAGTTTTCTTTAAGAGCCATCTGGAATGAGGATCTTGCAAAGCCATAAATTGATTCATCAGTATTGTACATAGCCATTGCTACACCATCGCCCTGAAAATCATATATCTCCCAGCTTTGAGTTTTACCATCTTCGCCGGTGAATGTCATAGTAAGTTTTCCTTTTCCTTTGATCACTGTGTCGGTCGCCCTGTATTGATCACCAAAAGCATGACGCCCAATAATAATTGGCTTTGTCCACCCTTGAACATAACGAGGAATATTGTTGCATATTATAGGCTCTCTAAAGACAGTGCCTCCAACAATATTGCGGATTGTGCCATTGGGAGACTTCCACATCTTCTTGAGCCCAAACTCCTCAACTCGTGACTCATCTGGAGTTATAGTGGCACATTTTATTCCTACATTATATTTTTTTATAGCTTCAGCAGCATCGATTGTAATCTGATCATCAGTGGCATCACGTTGCTGAATACTTAAGTCGAAATATTTTATACTTAGGTCTAAATAGGGTAAGATTAACTCTTCTTTAATAAATGACCAAATTATTCGGGTCATCTCATCACCATCCAATTCAACAATGGGATTTACTACTTTTATTTTTTGCATTTTATAAACTACTTTCTCTCACTTAATGGAATAAAATCTTGTAATTCGCGAACATTCTTATAAGCCGGACGCATTAATCGCTTGCTGGAGAAGTTCATTTCTTCTATGCGGTGAGCTGACCAACCTACTATACGTGCCATGGCAAAGAGGGGAGTGAATACTTCTGATGGTAAACCGATAGCATCATAAACAAAACCTGAATAAAAATCAACATTGACACACACATTGCCTTTTGCTGTACGTTTTTTTGCCCCCAGGAATACTTCCACTGCACGATTTTCTATCAATTCCATAAAATTAAATTCGGCTTCGCGCCCTTTCTCTTTTGCTAAATCTTTTGCCATAGCCTTTAGCAAACCTGTGCGTGGGTCGCTTATAGTATAAACAGCATGACCTAGGCCGTAGATAAGTCCGGTTTTGTCGTATGCTTCTTTTCTCATAATCTTTCTCAGATATTCGTCAACCTGATCCACATCTTCCCAGTCAGAGATATTTTCTTTCATATCTTCTAACATTCCCATTACTTTAACATTTGCACCTCCGTGTAAAGGACCTTTTAATGAGCCTATGCCTGCAGCTATAGCCGAATAGGTATCAGTTTCAGTAGAGCTTGTTACGCGTACAGAGAAGGTGGAGTTGTTACCGCCACCATGTTCTGCATGTAAAATCAAGGCAAGGTCTAAAATCCTGACATCCAGTTCAGTATATTGATCTCTACCTTTCATCATGAATAGGAAGTTTTCAGCAACTGACTTGTCAGGATAAGGAAGACGTACATGCAGGGATCTGCCGCGTACATCGTGTCGCAATACTTGATAGGCGTAGGCAATTATTGTAGGAAACTTAGCTATAAGATTTATAGTTTGCCTTATTAAGTTTTTTGGAGAAATATCATCTGGATTTTCATCATAAGCATATAGTTCTAAAACACTTCGAGCAAGAATATTCATGATGTTTTTTCCTTGAAGAGAAAGTATGCTCATCGTAGCAGTATGATTTAATGGCATAGTTTCTGCTATTAAGCTTCTGGTAGCAGCTAACTCTTCTTTAAGAGGCAGACGCCCTGAGAGAAGCAAGAATATTGTTTCTTCAAATCCTAGACGATCATCATTTTGAATACCTACAACCAGCTTTTCTACATCTATACCTCTGTAGTAGAGTTTACCGGGAATTGGCTTGAGTGAACCATCAGCGTTGCGCTCAAACCCTACAACATCACCAATACGAGTAAGTCCCGCAAGTACACCTGAATGATCCTCATTACGTAGTCCTCGCTTCACACCCATTTTAGCAAAAAGTTCTTTATCAATATTACTGGTAAAAGTAATTGATTCAGAAAGGGTTCTAGTTAATTCTTCTTTATTCATATTTTTCTATATTCTATTATGTTTTATTACTCTAGTCTTGTTGTATGCAGGTATTGCTATAGCTTTATTTTTAACATTGGTAAAGGCTATTTTGTTTATTAATTCTGAAAAAATAAATCAATAATAATATTTGTAAAAATAGTTTTCACACAAATGGTTTAATTAACTCATAAGTTTTCTATAACTTTTTTTGAAAACTCTGAGGTGGAAAGGGGTTTTCCATTCTCCATAAACCGTGTAAGATCAGGAGTGCCGTATCCATTTTCAAACAGCCTTTCGAGAGATGTTGTTATAAGGGTGCCTGCCTCATCCCACCCTATGTGATTAAGCATCATCACACCAGAAAGCAGTAATGAGCAAGGATTTGCAATATCTTTTCCAACAATATCAGGTGCGGTACCGTGTGTTGCCTCAAATATTGCATGCCCTGTCATATAGTTTATATTTGCACCGGGGGCAATGCCTATGCCTCCTACCATTGCAGCCAATTGATCTGAGATATAGTCGCCATTGAGATTGAGAGTGGCAACAACTGAATACTCCTCAGGTTTTAAAAGGGTGTTTTGCAAAAAAGCATCTGCAATTACGTCCTTAATAAATACTTTACCTGAGTTAACAGCTTCATTATACATTTCAACAGCTTTTTTTAGACCTTTCTCACTCTTTATTTGATTGAAGCGGTGTTCAGTAAAGGTGTGATTGGGAAATTCACGTTCAGCAATATCGTAGCCCCACTTCTTAAACGCACCTTCGGTAAACTTCATAATATTGCCTTTGTGAACTAGGGTAACTGATGGCAACTTATTATTAATTGCATATTCAATTGCTGAGCGTACTAACCGTTCTGTACCCTCGCGAGAGACCGGCTTTACACCAAATGATGAGCTTTCTGGGAATCGTATTTCTGTTACACCCATTTCATCTTGCAGAAATCTTAGAAACTTTTGAGCTTCAAGAGTACCTGCAGCCCACTCTATACCGGCATAAATATCTTCTGTGTTTTCACGAAAAATTGTTACACTTACTTTTTCAGGATGTAAAAGTGGAGTAGCTACCCCCTTGAACCAACGAACAGGACGTAAGCAAACATATAAATCCAGCTCCTGCCTCAATGCCACATTCAAAGACCTAATGCCTTCACCTACAGGGGTTGCAAGGGGACCTTTGATGCCAATGATATTTCTTCGAAATGCATCTATTGTTTCCTGGGGAAGCCATGTCCCTACTTCTGTATAGGCTTTTTCGCCAGCAAGGACCTGAATCCATTGGATTTTTCTTTTCTCGGCAAATGATTTTATGACGGCAGCATCAATTATCTGTTGTACAAATGGTGTTATCTCTTTACCTATTCCGTCTCCTTCTATATAGGGTATAGTAATTTTATCCGGTACGTTCATTTTATCGGCTTACTTTTTAATTTGCATGAGAAGATTACTTTAAATCAATATATTACTTCATAGCATTTAATGCACTTCCTGCTTTAAACCATTCAATTTGTTGTTCGTTATACGTATGAGAAGCAAAGAAAATATCAGTAGACCCATCATTATGCAAAAGCTGAACAGTAAGATCTTTGCCGGGTGCAAAATCTTTAAGTCCTACAATAGAGATCTTATCCTTTTCCTGAATTTTATCATAATCATCGTTGTTAACAAACGTAAGGGCAAGCATTCCTTGTTTTTTAAGATTGGTTTCGTGTATTCGGGCAAATGATTTCACAAGTATAACCTTAACATTCAAGTGCCGTGGCTCCATTGCTGCATGCTCGCGACTTGATCCTTCACCATAGTTTTCTTCTGCAACTACTACAGAACCTAAGCCGATAGATTTAAACTTGCGTGCTAAGCTGGGCACGTTGATATACTCATTTGTTTCAATATCAAGAACTGCATTTGTTTTATCATTAAAAGCATTTACTGCACCAATTAGCATATTGTCAGAGATGTTATCAAGATGCCCTCTGTAACGGAGCCATGGTCCTGCCATTGAAATATGGTCAGTAGTACATTTACCTTTCACCTTAATAAGTAGAGGTAAATCTGTTAAATCCTCTCCATCCCAAACTGGGAAAGGATCAAGCTTTTGCAGTCTGTTTGATTTAGGATCAATTGACACCTCAACTTCATGCCCATTTGCTGTAGGTGCAACATAGCCCGCATCTTCAACATCATAACCATTTGGAGGCATTTCAAGACCAGTAGGTTCTTTAAGCTTTACTTTCTCTCCATTCTCATTTTCAAGAGTATCGGTTAGTGGATTAAAACAAAGATCTCCTGCAATTGTGAGTGCTGCTACCAGTTCTGGAGATGTAACAAAAGCATGAGTGTTCGGGTTGCCGTCATTCCTTTTGGCAAAGTTCCTATTGAATGAAGTTACAATAGAATTCACACGTTCATTCTCATCGTCATCTCGTTTCCATTGTCCTATACACGGGCCACATGCATTTGCGATAATCGTAGCTCCTGCATCTTCAAATATCTGAAGTATTCCATCACGCTCTGCAGTATAACGTATCTGTTCTGATCCTGGATTAATCAGGAATTGTGCTTTAACAGGAACATCCTCGTCGGCTGCTTGCTTTACAATTGAAACTGCTCTGGAAAGATCTTCATAAGAAGAGTTAGTGCATGAGCCTATTAAACCAACTTCCATTTTGCGTGGCCAGTTGTTCTTTTTCACAGCCTCCCCAAATTCAGATATGGTGTAAGCTGCATCAGGTGTAAATGGCCCATTAATATGTGGTTCTAGTTCTGAAAGATTTATTTCTATGAGCTGATCATAATATAGTTCGGGATTATCAACCACCTCAGGGTCAGGCTGAAGGTGTTCCATTATTTTACGTGCTTCATCAGCAACTTCTTTACGACCTGTTTGCTCTAGGTAGTCGGCCGACTTATCATCAAAAGGAAAAATAGATGTAGTAGCTCCCACCTCTGCTCCCATATTACAGATCGTTCCCTTTCCAGTTGCTGAAAGAGTTTCTGCACCATCTCCAAAATATTCAATTATAGCATTTGTACCTCCCTTAACAGTCAAAATGCCAGCTACTTTAAGAATCACATCCTTTGGCGCACTCCATCCCGAAAGTTTACCGGTTAGTTTAACTCCTATTATTTTAGGCATTTTAAGCTCCCAAGGCAAACCTGCCATAACATCAACTGCGTCAGCACCACCAACTCCGATTGCAATCATTCCTAATCCACCTGCATTTGGTGTGTGTGAATCGGTTCCAATCATCATTCCTCCAGGGAAAGCATAGTTTTCAAGAACTACTTGATGAATAATACCTGCTCCCGGCTTCCAGAAACCTATTCCATATTTGTTTGACACATCACGTAGAAACTCATAAACCTCTCTATTGGTTATATTGGCTGTCTTCAAATCGGTTTCCGCATTCTTATAAGCCTGTATCAGGTGATCACAGTGAACGGTAGAAGGAACAGCAACATTAGTTCTTCCTGAGTTCATCAACTGAAGTAATGCCATTTGAGCAGTAGCATCTTGCATTGCTACCCTGTCTGGAGCAAAATTTACATAATCTACTGCACGCTTATAGTTGTTAATTGGCACACCAGTTGAGAGATGAGTAAAAAGTGTTTTTTCTGTTAGCGTTAAGGGACGTTGCAGAGCCTCTTTCACCAATTTAATTTTATCTGGTAATTGCTCATACACCTTGCGAATAATGTCAATATCGAATATCATACGGATTAGGGTATTAAAATAATTTAAATAATAAGCTCATTATGTCGATGTCTCACTTTTCAACAAAATAAGATAAGAAAAGTTCGTATTAAAGATTGTATATATTAATATATAAGCAACGTATCGACTAGGTTTTTTAATTTTAATGTTGTTGTTTTTATAGTACTACATTAACAATATTGAACACATTAAGTTCTGTAATATTTTTAATAATCACGAAAATAATCCGTAACTTTACAACCTAATTTGAAACAGAGTTTAATTAAGATCTATTTCACTAGGCTTCATGATTGAGCACAAAGGAATTATCAAAAGAATCAACGGAAATCAAATAACCGTTTGTATCATACAGAAGTCGGCTTGCAGTGCCTGTCACGCCAAAAGTGTATGTATGGCTGCTGATTCAAAGGAAAAGCTAGTTAACATTTCAGACTCTTCTGGCAAGTTCATCGAGAATGAACAGGTTATTATTGAAGGTAAGAAGTCAATTGGCTATAGTGCTATTTTCTGGGCATTTGTAATACCACTTATAATTTTGATTTCTATACTTTTACTGTCTTTAAACTACTTTAAATTAAGTGAAGTTGAAGCAGCATTAAGTTCAATAATTTCTTTGGCACCCTACTATTTTATCTTATATCTGTTTAGAAATCAAATGTCTAACTCTTTTAAATTCAGTATTAAAAAATTAAATTAATAATATGAGTGTATTACTTAGTGCTGTTGCAACTCTTGGAGTGATTGGTGCAGGGAGCGCTGCAATACTCTATCTGGTAGGACAGAAATTTAAAATAGAAGAGGATCCTCGTATAAAAGAAGTTGAGGACTCTTTACCTGCTGTTAATTGTGGTGGTTGTGGTTTTCCGGGATGCGCCTCTTTTGCAGCAGCATGCGTAAATGCTGAAACCATAGACGATCTCTTTTGCCCTGTTGGGGGTCAGGAAACGATGAATCGTGTTGCAGATATACTTGGACAAAAAGCACCTATTGGAGTTAAAAAGATTGCGGTTGTCAGATGCAGCGGTACATGTGAAAGTCGTCCGCGCACCAATCTTTACGATGGAGTTTCAAACTGTACCATAGCCTCAGCATTATATGGTGGAGATACCGACTGCTCTTTTGGATGTCTTGGTTTAGGTGATTGCGTTGAATCATGTACTTTCGATGCTATACATATCAATCCTATCACAATGCTCCCAGAAGTAATTGAAGACAAATGTACAGCTTGTGGAGCATGTGTGAAAGCATGTCCTAAAGATATTATAGAATTGAGAAAGCAAGGTCCTAAATCTCGTAGAATTTATGTTAGTTGTGTTAATGAAGATAAAGGTGGTGTAGCTAAAAAATCATGTGAAGTAGCATGTATTGGTTGTACTAAATGTCAGCAGGTGTGTCCTTTTGAAGCAATAACAATAAAGAACAATCTTGCATTTATTATAGATGACAAATGTCGATTATGCCGTAAGTGTGTACCTGTTTGTCCCACTAATTCTATTCTGGAACTTAATTTTCCTCCAAAAAAAGATAGAACAGGTATACTAAAAGACGAAACAGTCATTGTTGAAGCATAATCTAAATCTGTTAAGAAAAATCATATGTTAAAAACATTTAGAATTGGCGGTATTCACCCTAAAGAAAAAAAAATATCGGCAGGAAAAGCAATACAGCAAATTGAAATTCCAGAGCAGGTGATTATACCAATGTCTCAACATATAGGTGCTCCATGTCAGCCAATAGTGAAAAAAGGAGACAAAGTGAAGGTTGGATCTCAAATAGGTAAATCTGTTGGTTATGTGTCAGCTAATATTCACTCTTCTGTTTCGGGTACGGTATTAAAAATAGACAAAGCATTAGATTCCAGTGGCTACAAACGCGATGCAGTTTTTATTAAAACAGATGGTGATGAATGGGACGAATCTATAGACAGAAGTAGTAGCATAAAAAGAGAGTTTAATTTATCGTCAAAAGAAATACTTGAAAAAATAGCAGAGGTTGGTATTGTAGGTATGGGAGGTGCTACTTTTCCTACTCATATAAAACTCACACCTCCTCCCGGAACAAAACCTGAAGTCTTAATTGTAAATGGAGTTGAATGTGAACCATATCTAACATCTGACCATGCTTTAATGCTGGAGAAAACAGAAGAAATTCTCGTTGGCACAACAATAGTGATGAAGGCATTAAAAGTTAATAGAGCAATAATAGGAATTGAAAACAATAAGAAAGATGCTATAGCACGATTTAGAAATTTAATAAAATCATATCCAAATATTAAAGTAGAGGAGCTCAAAGTTCAATATCCCCAAGGTGGTGAAAAACAGTTAATAGATGCTTTAATCGGTAGACAGGTGCCAAGTGGTGCTTTGCCAATCTCTGTAGGAGCAGTTGTGCAGAATGTAGGCAGTATATTTGCAATATATGAAGCGGTACAGAAGAATAAGCCTCTCATTGAACGAGTAGTTACAGTAACTGGCGATGATGTTAAAGAACCGATGAATATTCTGACAAGAGTTGGAATTCCTCTTAGAAATTTGATAGATAAAGCAGGGGGACTACCCGAAACAACCGGTAAAATAGTTAGCGGCGGTCCAATGATGGGCAAAGCTGTTGCAAGTATAGAGATTCCTGTCACTAAAGGCACATCAGGATTACTAATTATTCCTACGCTTGAGGCAAAACGTGGAGCGATGAGAGACTGTATACGTTGTGCTAAATGTGTTAATGTGTGTCCAATGGGACTGAATCCTACTTTGTTAATGAATCTTACTGAATACGAAGTATGGGATCGTGCAGAATCAAACCATATTACCGATTGTATTGAATGTGGTTCTTGCAGCTTTATATGTCCTTCACACCGTCCTTTATTAGATTATATCAGATTGGGTAAAGGAAAAGTTAACACTATTATCAGAGCAAGAAAAAATTAAAGTAGATTTAATTAAAATATGAATAGTAAATTAATTATCTCGCCTTCACCACATGTGCATAGCGGCGACAGTATTGAAAAAAACATGTATCATGTTCTTATTGCGCTAATTCCAGCGTTTTTAATGGCACTTTATGTGTTTAGACTTGATGCACTGATTGTTACAGTTTCTTCGGTTTTATTTTGCGTTGGATTTGAATATCTTATCGTAAAATTTATTGTGAAAAAAGAACCTACTGTCTTTGATGGTTCTGCAATAATAACAGGAGTGCTGCTTGCATTTAATGTACCTTCAAATATACCAATATGGATTTTGGCACTTGGATGCTTGTTTGCCATTGGAGTGGTTAAATTATCTTTTGGTGGATTAGGAAATAATATTTTTAATCCTGCAATCGCAGGACGTATATTTTTGCTAATCTCTTTTCCTGCACAGATGACTACATGGCCTTCACCTGCTGTTGTAGATTCTGTAAGTTCAGCAACAGTGTTAATTAGAATGAAATATATACCTGATACATTACCTTCATTATTGAATATGTTCCTTGGTCTTGAAGCCGGCTCCATTGGAGAAATGAGTGTGTTAGCAATATTACTTGGATTTATTTATCTATTATGGAAAAGAGTCATTACATGGCATATACCTATTTCAATATTAACAACTGTAGCGTTATTCACAGGAATTATATATATATTTAACCCAATACCAATGTATAATCCTTTAATTCATCTGTTTTCAGGAGGTTTGATGTTAGCATCTGTTTTTATGGCAACTGACTATGTCACATCACCTTTAACTAAAAAAGGTATGATTATTTATGGTTGTGGTATAGGATTAATAACTATAGCTATTCGTCTGTGGGGAGTATATCCAGAGGGTGTATCATTTGCTATATTGCTAATGAATGCTTTTACACCATTGATCAACAATTACACATCACCAAAAAGATTCGGGGAGGTAGTAAAAAATGGCTAAATTAGATTCTACTTTTAAAAATATGTTCCTTTCGCTTTCAATTATCTGTCTGATTATTGCTATGATCTTGGCACAGGTTAACAAACTGACAACTGAACCCATAGAAAATGCTAAGGCAATGAAACTACAGAATGCTATTGGCGAGGTTGTACCCGAATTTGATAACAATCCTATTGATGAGGCTTACATGATGCCTGACAACAGGGGTGACTCACTACTTGTATATCCTGCAAAGAAAGGGAATGAAATAGTGGGTTACGCTATTAACAGCAATGCTGCCGGTTTTGGTGGCAACTTCCAGATTATGGTTGGTTTCGATGTAGAGAATAAAATTGTAAATTACGCTATCCTCGAACATACTGAAACTCCTGGACTGGGATCAAAAATGGATAATTGGTTTAAAGACGATTCAAAACCATCACAAACAATCATTGGCAAAAACCTATCAGACGGTAATCTGTCTGTAACAAATGATGGTGGAACAATAGATGCCATAACAGCTTCAACAATAACTTCCAGAGCATTCTTAGATGCCGTTAATAAGGCTTATGCTGCTTATACCCAAAGTTCTCGAGATGCAATTTCAGGTGCAACAGATGGTGAATGGGATGAAAATTCGGGTGCAACAGAAAGTGAAGTGATTGATGGAAATAATACAACTGAAGAAGATGAACTAATAGTGAAGGAGATCAGCAATGAATAAAAACATTAAAGTACTACTCAACGGAGTAATAAAAGAGAACCCTA
The DNA here is from genome assembly GCA_964622945.1 of uncultured Proteiniphilum sp. Taxonomy (GTDB): domain Bacteria; phylum Bacteroidota; class Bacteroidia; order Bacteroidales; family Dysgonomonadaceae; genus Proteiniphilum. Next base: position 42,836 of record CAZURM010000004.1, on the reverse strand, counting down.
TATTCGTTTTACTGCTTGGAATGTGTCCTACTCTAGCAACCACAAGTTCTGCTATTAACGGTATGAGTATGGGGCTTGCAACTATGTTTGTATTAATATGCTCAAATGCGGTTATTTCTATTTTAAAGAATCTGATTCCTGATATGGTAAGAATACCATCATATATTGTAGTTATTGCAGCATTTGTTACAGTAATAGAAATGCTTATGAATGCGTATGTACCTGCCTTAGCAGAAAGCCTCGGCATATTTATCCCTCTTATTGTTGTGAATTGCATTGTTTTGGGTCGTGCAGAAGCTTTTGCAGCTAAAAATAGTGTTATTTCATCTGTCTTTGATGGTATAGGAATGGGCTTGGGATTCACACTTGCACTAACACTACTTGGATCAGCTAGGGAATTTTTAGGTACAGGCACTATATTTTCAATAAATATTTATCCTGAACAATATGGATCATTATTGTTTGTACTTGCACCGGGTGCATTTATAGTACTGGGCTATCTTATTTCTATTTTTAATACGATACAAAATAAAAAACAAACTAATTAACAATAAATTATTATGGAACTAATAGGAATTATAATAGTAGCTATATTTGTTAATAACGTTGTTTTCTCTCAATTTTTGGGAATTTGCCCATTCCTGGGTATATCAAAAAAAGTTGATACAGCAATTGGAATGGGGATTGCTGTAATGTTTGTATTAACAATTTCAACTATAGTCACATATCTTTTACAAAAAGGAATATTGGAGCCTTTTAATCTAGAATATTTGCAGACAATAACATTTATTCTAGTAATTGCTGCATTAGTGCAAATGGTTGAAATTGTATTGAAAAAGACTTCTCCATCACTTTATGAAGCATTAGGAGTATTTCTACCTTTAATTACTACAAACTGTGTTATTCTGGGTGTAGCTATCCTTGTTATTCAGAAAGAATTCAACTTGCTCGAATCTGTTATATATGCTGTATCAACTGCAATAGGATATGCACTTGCTCTAATAATTTTCTCAAGTATACGCGAACAACTTGCTTTAACAAAGGTGCCAAAAGCAATGACAGGTATTCCTATTGCTCTAATAACTGCAGGAATTATTGCTATGGCTTTTATGGGCTTCTCGGGTATTGATCAAATATTTAATTGATTATTTAATAGCATAAGCATTGACCATATAAGTAAGAGATATAAAAGGAATACTCTATTTTTAAACCTATCTACATACCAAAATGTATAAAACATACGTGCATAAACGTAAGCGTACATACTAGCTACATACTGACGTAGCTAAACTATATTGTTAAACCATTTCTTGAAAATTACGTCTTAGTGTTAAATAAGTGAAGTTCCACCCTTTTAAAGTATGCGGTTATGAAAACTAAAATAATAAAATTTCCTATCGTTCTTGCAATACTTGTTCTCCTACTAACATCATGTTTTGCATCGAGAGAAACATACTCTCAGAGATATGATTATTACGAGAGTGGATATTATAGTAGTAATAATCTTGGTGGAATAAGCTTTAACGTATTCTACAATGAACTGAGACCTCATGGCAGATGGATTAATAACAGATCCTATGGTAACGTTTGGATTCCTAATGTGGGAAGGGACTTTCACCCGTATGCCACTAATGGCTACTGGGTAATGACTGATTACGGTAATACTTGGGTATCAAATTATTCTTGGGGATGGGCTCCTTTCCATTATGGCAGATGGTATTTGGACGACTATTATGGATGGGCTTGGGTACCAGGATACGAATGGGCGCCTGCATGGGTAAGCTGGAGAAGTGGAAGCGGTTACTACGGATGGGCACCGATGGGACCGGGTATAAATATAAGTATAAACATAAATATTCCGGGTAACTATTGGACATTCTTGCCAAACAGGTATATGTATCATCGCAATATGAACAGATACTATAACAGATATAGTCCGACTATTTATAACAGCACAACAATAATTAACAACACATATATATACAATGACAATCGCTATTACAGTGGTCCAACTGTTAGAGAATATGAGCAGACTACTGGTAGAACAACAACAGTTCGAAGATTAGAAAGCACAAATAATCGTTCTGCAAGATCAACTAGTGTAAATAACAATGCGGTAAGCGTATATCGTCCTGAAAGCGTTTCTAGCAACAGCACTAATCGTAATGCAAATGTTAATACTACTAACAGGAATGCAACAACAGTGAGTCCCGCTAACAGAAGTTCAGTAACTGAAGGTAATAACAGTACTACTGTAAGTCCTAACCGGAGTTCAAGTAACAGTAATTCAACGGTTAGCCCAACTAACAGAAGTACAACTAACAGTAACACTACAGTGAATCCCACAACCAGAAGTACAACAGTTCAACCTCAAAGTTCGTCAAATAGTAATAGCAGAAGCTCTTCAGTTAGATCTAGTACATCAACATCATCAAGTAATAGTGGGAGTAGTTCTTCCACATCTAGATCCAGCAGTAGCAGTAGTAATATAAATTCTGATTCGGGGAGAACTTCTTCAGGAAGCAGATAGTTTTTTCTTGTTTTAAGTTTCAATTTTAAGGCTGCACCAGCAATGGGCAGCCTTATTTTAATCAATCCAGCGTTTCGTCAGCTTTCCGTATTCATCGATACGACGATCACGAAAGAATGGCCACCAACGTCTTACTTGCTCAGTTCTTTTTAAATCTACTTCTACTATCTTAGTGATTTCATTTTCATCTGTCTGAAATAAAAACTCCCCCTGAGGACCACAGATAAAACTATTTCCCCAAAACTGAATTCCGTTTGTCTGCCCCGATGGATCAGGTTCATAGCCAGTGCGATTAACAGAAATAACAGAAAGTCCGTTTGCTATTGCATGACCTCGCTGCACAGTAATCCATGCATCAAGCTGACGTTGTTTTTCATCCTGTGTATCTGTTGACTCCCAGCCAATCGCAGTGGGATAAATAAGAATTTCAGCATTTGACATAGCCATTAACCTTGCAGCTTCAGGATACCACTGATCCCAACAAACCAAAACTCCAAGTCGGCCTACAGAAGTATCAATAGGATTAAAACCAAGATCACCAGGTGTAAAATAGAATTTTTCATAATAAGCAGGGTCATCAGGAATATGCATTTTACGATAGATTCCTGCAATAGAGCCATCTTTTTCCATAACTACAGCAGTATTGTGATAAAGACCAGCTGCTCTTTTTTCAAATAGTGAGAGAACAATTACTACACCGAGCTCTTTTGCCAGCTCACCAAAAACCTCTGTTGAAGGACCGGGAATTGTTTCAGCTTGATCAAAGATTTCCGTATTCTCAGTCTGACAAAAATAGAGGCCATTATGAATTTCTTGCATTACAATCAGCTCTGCACCATCCTTAGCTAACTGTTTTGCTTTCTTCTTTAATCTTAATATATTATCTGCTATATCTGCACTATTTGCCTGTTGAATAATTCCAACTTTCATAATTATTGATTTTGAGTTGAGTGTCTTTAATAATTTATCTTTATAGTTAACATTAAAGCAACATCCATTGTTTTATTGATTATAGACATCAAACTGTTGCCACAAATACTATCTTATAAAAACCCTTCCGGAATCTGCATCGTCAAGCAATGAATAGAGCCATGTTGTTTTATAAATTCTCTACTGTCAATGCTTATTACTTCACGATCATGAAAAACTTCTTGTAATAGTTGACTCGCAATATTATCTTTGGCTGTTCCGTAAGCAGGTACTAAGACAGCGTCATTAATAATTAAAAAATTGGCATATGTTGCCGGGAGTCGCCCATTGTAACCATAGAGAGCGTCAGCCATTGGAAGTGCTACCAAATTATATTTTTCACCCGAGCTGGTTGTAAACATCTTAAGCTCCTCCTCCATTGTCTTAAGCTCATGATAATGTTCGTCATCTTCATTATCACATTTCACATATGCAATAGTATTTTCATTACAAAAACGTGCCAATGTATCAACGTGACTATCAGTGTCATCACCAGCAAGATATCCACTATTTAGCCATAAGACTCTCTCAGCTCCTAATATATGCTTCAGGTAGCTTTCAATCTGTTTTATCGTCATTGGCTGATTGCGATTTGGGGCTAAAAGGCATCTGGAGGTAGTAAGAATGGTTCCTTTCCCATCCGACTCAATAGCACCTCCCTCTAAGATGAAGTTAAGTTGATTTTGATATTTAACAGAAGGTTTAAATAATGAATTCTTATATAACTTACCTGTAATAAGATTATCATGATTTGCTGCAAACTTCAAACCCCAGCCATTGAATCCAAAATCTATTAATGTAGGTTCTCCATTTATAAAGACAGATATTGCGCCATGATCGCGTGCCCATGTGTCGTTACTGTCAATCTCAACACAGATTAAATTTGCCTGCTCTTCTTCTGTGAAGAACTCTTTTATATCATACCCTTGAGGGATAATTACCAATAATTTACCTCTCTTTAATATCTCTCTCGAGAAAGCGAGATAGCTCCTTGTAACTTCTTCGATGTTTTCTACCCAATCACTCCCTAAGTGTGGCCATACAATCTGAATAGCACTCTGTTTTTCCCACTCAGCAGGGTAATATATATGAGCCATAATATCAGATTAACCATCCATATTACCTCTAACTATACCACGGCTTGAAGCACGCACAAATCCCAGTATCACGTCACGATCATCTGACGTAGGCAACTCATGCTCTATATGTTCCACAGCCTGAGAGATATTATATCCAGACAAGTAAAGATAACGGTATATCTCCTGAAGTGCATTTATACGTTCACTAGAAAAACCACGACGACGTAATCCTACTATATTAAGCCCCACATAAGTGAGCGGCTCACGACCCACCAAAACAAAAGGTGGAATATCCTTAGTAACCTTGGAGCCACCTTGTATCATTACATGCGCTCCTATTCTCGTGAACTGATGTACGAGAGTACCACCACTGAGAATAGCATAATCGTCAATCTCGACTTCACCGGCCAATTGAGTGGTATTTCCAAGTATTACGTTGTCATGAATAACACAGTCATGAGCTACGTGGCTGTATGCCATTATCAGGCAATCTTTACCAACTTTGGTAAATCCCTTTGAAGTAGTACCTCTATGTACGGTTGCACATTCACGAACTGTAGTATTATCACCAATTTCAGCAATGGTGTCTTCACCTTGAAATTTAAGATCCTGTGGGATTCCGGCTATTGTAGCATGTGGAAATATTAAACAGTTTTTTCCTATTCTAGATCCGTTAAGTACTGTAGAATGAGCCATAATTCGTGTTCCATCTCCAATCACTGTATTCTGATCTATATATGCAAAAGGCTCTACAATTATGTTATCTCCTAGGTTAGCTTCGGGGTGTACAAACGCCAAATTCGAAATACTATTCATATTTTATAGTTAATTTTATTACTTATTCTTTACTATCTGAGCTGTGAAATCAGCTTCTGATATGATTTTTTCGCCAATAAAAGCGAGCCCTCGCATTGTTGCAATACCTCTCCTCACTTCACTTGATAGTTCGACACGGAAAATTAGAGTATCTCCGGGTACTACCTTATGTCTGAATTTGACGTTGTCTATTTTAAGAAAATATGTTGAATACCTTTCGGGTTCATCCAGTTTAGAAAGCACAAGCAGGCCTCCCGTTTGAGCCATTGCTTCAATTTGTAATACACCTGGCATAACCGGCTCCTGCGGAAAATGGCCTAAAAAAAAGGGTTCATTAGATGTGATATTTTTAACACCCACGATAAATTTATCAGTCATCTGTATAATTTTATCTACCATTAAAAAAGGATAACGATGAGGTAGCAGTTCTCTGATTCTGATATTATCCATAATAGGCTCTGAGTTTGGGTCGTACACAGGCGGTTGAACCTCATTCAGCTTGATATCTTTCCGTATTAGTCGTCCTAACTGATTGTTAATCTTATGACCCGGACGAATAGCGATGAGGCGTCCCATTATTGGTTTACCAATCAATGCTATGTCGCCTATAACATCTAACAGCTTATGTCGTGCCGGTTCATTAGGATACATTAGTTCGCGATTATTAAGATAACCCAACTCCTTAGCATTCTTACGAGGCACATTTAGTTCATCTGCAATTACGTCAAGCTCAGCCTGTGGTAGTTCTTTTTCATAAATTACAATTGCATTATCTAAATTACCACCTTTTATAAGACCTACTTCACGAAGTTTTTGGATTTCTCTAACAAAAACAAACGTACGCGAAGGAGCAATCTCGGTTTCAAAGTCGGTCACAGAATCCATTGTTGCCGACTGGTTTGGAATATATTGAGAATCGAACTCAATGAATGAGTTAATACAAAATGAATCGTCAGGTAATAAAGTTAGTTTAGAGCCTGTCTCAGGATCAAAAACCTCTATTTTCTTCCTAACTACATAAAAATCTTTGTCTTTTTCTTGTTCTACAATACCAACTTCCTTAATTGCTTTAACATATTCTATTGAACTTCCATCAAGTATCGGAAATTCTGAAGCATTTAATTCAATCAGGCAATTATCTACACCTAGAGCATATAATGCAGCCATACCGTGCTCGATAGTGCTAACTGTCACTTCACCTTTGCCTAAAACAGTTCCTCGCTGTGTGTTAACAACATTTTCAGCTAAAGCATCTAATATTGGCTGATCTTCCAGATCAATCCTTTTTAACTTTATACCATAATCCTCAGGAGCTGGGTTGAAGGTGACAATTATATCTAAACCGGTATGTAATCCAATACCCTTAAGGGTAAAACTATCTTGTAATGTTTGCTGTTTCACAATTTATAAAATTATTTTTCTCAATACATCAATATTTGTGCAAATATACAACCAAATGGACGAATTGCAGCCACAAAAAATAAAATGTTTATTATTTTTCAGAATTAAAAAAATGGTTAGTCAACAAGTCCCAGCTTCTCTTTTAAATCGGATAACTCCTTTTCGAGAGAATTTATCTGTCGATAAATATCAGGAAGTTTGGGAATGATAATACTCGATTTAAAAAAGTTTTTAACAGGATATGCTGGAGATCCCATCACCTCAGACCCTTCCTTAGTGTTACTAATAATACCAGACTGGGCTCCTATCTGGCTATTTTTACCAATAGTTATATGCCCACCAATACCTACTTGTCCTCCCAAAACGCAATTCTCACCAATCTTAGTTGAACCTGCCACTCCAACCTGAGCAGCCATAGCTGTATTTTCTCCAATCTCACAGTTATGAGCAATTTGTATAAGATTATCAAGTTTGACACCACGTCTAATAATTGTAGAACCCATAACCGATCTATCTATCGTTGTATTAGCACCTATCTCCACCTCATCCTCTATAATAACATTACCTAATTGAGGAATTTTACGATAATTGCTCTCCTCCTTACTATATCCAAAGCCATCCGCACCAATTACAGCACCAGCATGAATTATACAGTTTTCACCTATCACGCAATCATGATAAATCTTAGCACCAGGATAGATAACTGTATTTTTTCCTATCTGTACATTATCACCAATATAAGCTTGCGGATATATTTTACTATTGTCGCCAACAACTACCTTTTCACCAACATAGCCAAAAGATCCTACATACACATTTTCGCCAATTTCAGCTGACTCAGACACGTAGCTCATGCTATCGGTTCCACTTTTTTGAGCTTTGCTTTGATTCACAAGCTCCATAAGTGACGCTAATGCAGCATACGCATTTTTCACCTTTATAAGTGTTGCATGTATGGGTTTTTCTGCAACAAAATCATCATTCACCAACACAATATCAGCTTTTGTTGTATATATAAATGGTGTGTACTTTGGATTGGCAAGGAAGGTGATTGTACCAGGTTGTCCTTCTTCAATCTTTGAGAAACTTGAAACGGAAATGTCCAGATTACCTATTACCTCTCCATGTAGAAAGTCGGCTATCTGTTTTGCTGTATAAGACATTAGATGAAATATTTTTATAAAAAATACCAAAACCCAAACTTGGGAATAAGTTTAAAAAAACAGGTATTTTCTTAATTTATAATTTAAGCGATACAAATTAACAAAATATTTTTCAACTTATCCAGAATTAGATTCATAATATATTTTAAACTTAACTCTGTAATTCATATTAAGTCAGCTTAATATGATACAAACACAATTATTTCTATATATAACTACCTAACTTGTTCCTATCTCGCTCTTATCTGGTTCTTTTATAGCTCTTTTAATTTAGGAGTTAGTTAGAACCATGTAATACAAATGTTGTACTTATTTATGACATAGTAAATAAGGTTGAATATGAATAAGTATTAGTTCAATAGGTCAATATCTACTTAAAAGCAGATCTTGATTTGTGAAATTAAAAACAAATTGGTAATTTTGCGCTCACTTTTTCGGGATGTAGCTCAGTCCGGTTTAGAGTACGCGTCTGGGGGGCGTGGGGTCGGAAGTTCGAATCTTCTCATCCCGACAAGTTTATAAAAAAGCAGTCACCAAATATTTGATGACTGCTTTTTTATAAACATTCAGGTTAACACACCTGATTCTTTTCTAAAACTTATTATACTTCGAAAAATCAGCATTTAACATACTACCTGTTTCCTTTAAAGCATGATGAAATGAGAAACAAGCATATAGATCCTGAGGTATATGTCCTTTTACACCACGATTGAGATATTCATGCAATAATGGTCTATAGTCAGGATGAGCACACTTCTCAATCAACTCCTCTGCACGCTTTCTGGGACCCTTGCCTCTCAAGTCGGCTACCCCATACTCCGAAACAACAATCTTTACAGAGTGTTCGTTATGATCTTCATGCGTAACCTTTGGCACTATACAGCTAATTGCTCCACCTTTAGCTGTAGATGGAGTAAGAAATATTGATAGATACGAGTTACGCGTAAAATCGCCTGATCCTCCAATACCATTCATCATCTTTGTTCCATTAACGTGAGTTGAGTTGACATTACCAAAAATATCAACCTCAATAGCAGTATTTAGAGATATGATGCCTAACCTACGAGCAAGCCCTGGGTTATTAGAAATTTCAGAGGGTCTGAGTACAAGTTTATTTTTGAAGAAAGACAAGTCATCATAAAACTTGTTTAACACTTCATTACTAACTGTTAATGAGCATCCACTTGCAAAAGATATATTCCCTTGCAGCATCATTTCAATTACAGCATCCTGAATTACTTCTGTATATACTTCAAAACGAGGAATAGCTGGATTACTACCCATTGATGCAAGAACTGCATTAGCAATATTTCCTACTCCTGACTGAATTGGTAAGAAATGTGCAGGTATTCGTCCTGCTTTCAGTTCTGAAACAAAAAACTCAGCAACATTATTACCAATTCTGGAGGTTACTTCGTCAATTGGTGCAAACCCGCCACCTTCACCATCCTTTTCAGTTTCCACAACAAAGATTTTATTGGGGTCTACTTTTACATATTCAAGTCCTACACGGCTTTGAACCTCGTAAATTGGTATTTCACGACGCTTTGGAGGATCTTGCAATTCATACATATCATGTGTGCCGCGAAGTTTAGTAGGTACATTTTTATTCAACTCCACGATAACTATATCTGCCAAGCGACAGATTGTAGGGGTGATTCCTACTCCTGTGGTCGGAACTATTTCTCCTCTATCAGTTACATCGCATGCTTCAACAACAGCTACATTAATTTTCCCTAGAAAACCGTAGCGAATTTCCTGTGCTAACTGGGAAAGATGGAGATCGAAAAAGTCAAATTCTCCATTATTGAGTGCTACACGCATATCTTTGTTGGTTTGATATGGTGTGCGAAATTTTATTGCCTTAGCACGAGTAAGCGCCCCATCTATAGAGTCACCGGTAGATGCACCTGTAAATACTCCAATTTTAAATGAATTGCCTTTTGCGTGCTCTTCTTCAGCCTGTTTTGCTATTGCAACAGGAACAACTTTTGGGCATCCTGCATGAGTAAAGCCACTAAAGCCGACATTATCATTATCTTTTACAAGTGATGCAGCCTCTTCAGCGCTAATAAATTTTAAAGCCATACTAAATATTAATGTTTTACTATTTTATTGATTTTTAATGTACTGATTGTTTTATGAAGAAATGTTTTTAATACTTTCTATTCAGAATCTCACCATATATAATTCCCTTTGTCAACTCTCTTCTTCGGTTAATCCCTAATAAATCTTCGACTAAAGGATTAATACCAGATCTATTTTCATCAGACATTTCAGGAACTTCAAATTCAGAATTGTATGATTCTAGTGTTTCAGGCTCCATATCAAAAAATGAGTCAGTATCATTTATGTATATTGAGCTCCCTAGAGATGATTCCTTTTTGAAGTCAGTTAATAAATCCATAGAAGATTTAAACACTGGCTTGCTTTCTTTTAGACGTCTTTCTTTCTCCCGATTTATTCGTTTTAGCCTTTTTTCTCTTTCTAATTCGAATATCTTCTTTTGTTCTTCGGTCAAAACAGGAGGAATATCTTTTGTTATCTCTTTATCGTTGGGGTCGTAGCTGGGGATTGATTGCTGCCGCTGTTGCTGATTTTGCTGTTCTTTTTTCTTCCTGAAATCATTAAAAAATCCCAATATCATAAAAAGTAACAGAAGGATTACATAAATAAGGTCTCCTATTTCCATAATTTGATTAATTTTGCAACAGACAAAAATAGTCTTTTTTTGTGTAATTTAGGTAGGTTTGGTAATAAAAAAATCGAGAGCAACTTCACAGTTACTCTCGATACTTTAACCAAAACCTTAACTATGAAAAAATTTTATTTTTTCCTTATTGCAAAAATATGACAAGAATGGTTATTATGCAACTTATAATGCTATTAATCTTTGCATTTAACTTTTCTTAGATTCCAACAGTACTAAACTGTCAACTAATAAGGATAAGAATAAAGCTTATTATTAACTTACAGTACAACAATGAACTTAGAAATAAAAGATAAAAAACTTTATATAGAAACATACGGTTGTCAGATGAATATAGCTGACACTGAGGTTGTTGCATCTATTATGGAGATGGATGGTTACAGCCTTACTGACATTTATAATGATGCAGATGCTATTTTCGTAAATACCTGCTCTATAAGAGATAATGCAGAACAAAAAGTAATTCAGAGGCTTGAATACTTTAATTCTCTTAGAAGAAAAAGAAAAGACAATCTCATACTTGGAGTTTTAGGATGTATGGCAGAAAGAGTTAAATCAGACTTGATTGACAATCACAATGTTGACGTGGTTGTAGGTCCTGATGCATACCTTGATTTGCCCAATCTTGTGGGTGCTGCTGAACAGGGAGAAAAGGTAATGAATGTAGAACTTTCAAAAACAGAAACATATAAAGATGTTATACCTTTAAAACTGAATGGCAGCAACATTTCAGGATATATCTCGATTATGCGTGGATGCGATAAGTTCTGCACCTACTGCATAGTGCCATATACAAGAGGGCGTGAACGAAGTAGAGAGCCTGAAAGTATTTTGAATGAGCTTAAAGGTATGCAGGAAAAAAGATTTAGGGAGGTAATTCTTTTAGGACAAAATGTGAATTCATACATATATAAGGAGGGTGAGACAACAGTCAACTTTCATGATCTGCTAGCAATGGTGGCAGAAGCAGCACCTGAAATGCGTATAAGGTTTACCACCTCACATCCGTGGGATATGAATGATGATACACTTAGAACAATTGCTAAATACAAAAATCTTGCAAACTACATACATTTACCCGTTCAATCCGGTAGTTCACGTATGATGAAACTGATGAATAGAAGATACAACAGAGAATGGTATATGGAAAGAATAGAAGCAATCAAACGGATTATACCAGACTGTGGTCTTTCCACTGACATAATGTGTGGATTCCACTCAGAAACAGAAGAGGATCATCTTGAAACGCTTTCACTTATGAGAGAAGTTGGTTTCGACTCTGCATTCATGTTTAAATATTCTGAACGTCCGGGAACGTATGCGGCTAAAAGACTTGAAGATAATGTACCCGAAGAGATTAAATCAAGAAGGTTACAGGAAGTAATAGATTTGCAGCTAGAGCTTTCACGTGCTAGTAATGAAAAAGATATGGGCAAGGAATTTGAAGTGCTTGTAGAAGGATTTTCAAAACGTTCGCGAGAACAGCTTTTTGGTCGCAATGAACAGAACAAAGTGGTAATTTTTGAAAAGAGAAATCATCGAATTGGAGAATTCGTAAAAGTTAAAATAACCGGTTTTACATCGGCTACGCTTTTTGGCGAGACAATAAGTTCTATTTGATTTAATAATAGAATTTTTAAACAATTTTGTTAATAAAGCGTTTTATTAAGACAGAACCTTAAAACGTTTGTAATACAAGGTTCACGGAAAACTCAATTGATAATATCAGTAAAATTAATCAAGAAACAACAAACTATTAAACACAGAAATTATGAAATCAGAAGCTAAATTATTATTAGGTCTAGGTATTGGTATTGCACTTGGTGCAGCAGTTGGCTATATAATGGGAACAGACAAAAGAGAAGAATGGTTGGAACAAGCTAATGAGTTAGCTGATAAAATCAAAGCTAATGTTAAATCAGCTGTTTACAAAGGAAAAAGTGAAGTTCAAGATTTGAAAGAGGATATTGATGACATTGCAGATATCGCAAAAAAAGAACTTGCAAACCAATAATATTATCCTCTAAAAAGACACAACAATGGAAGAAAAAAAGGTAAGTACGCTGTTCGAGGAGATGAGAGATGATATTGTAAAATATATCAACAGTACACTCGAACTCGGAAAGCTTGAAGTATATGAAAAGCTGAGCTTAGGTTCTTCGGCATTTTTATATGGATTGATATTAGCCGGAGTTTGTCTAATAGCATTGCTGTTTGTTCTGATTACAGGTGGACTATATCTGGCAGAGTTGTTTGAAAGTCTTTGGTTGGGATTCGGAACAATAGCAGCGTTTTCTTTATTTATAGTAATAATTCTACTAATAATTAAGAAATCAATAAATAAAAGGTTCACAAATAAAATCATTAGCTTTCTCTTGAAGCAAGATGATAATGATGAAATAAAATAGTAACAATGAGTAAGTACAGACTTAACCCACTAGAAGAACTACGACTTGAAAAGAAGCGTTTAAGAAAAGAACGTAAGATAGCAAGTCAGCGTTTATCATATCAACTACAGTATCTAAATGACAATTGGGGCTCGATGCTTACTAAAGGTGTTACTTCATCTATTAAAACTAAGTTTTCGGAAACCGTAGACAACATATCCAGTTCTTCTTCCACTTCAATTACACCTTTTGTAACAAAAGTACGTAATCCATGGCTCAATAATACTGTAACTCATATTATCTTGTCTAACCTGCCCTTAATAGGTTCTGCTACATGGAATATTGCAAAACCTGCACTTATAGCATTTGGAGCTAGAAAGATTACATCAGCACTTTTTGGTAGAAGAAAAAAGAAGTAAGCGGTAAGTATTATTGTTGAATTATTATTTACTAATTAGAACGGTGAACGGTGCTAACGCCGTTCACTTTTGCTATTTTAGCACATAGTTGATTGACCTCTTCAGCGCTATGAACATGAACATTAAATACCCCTTCGAAAATTCCATCATTTGACGACACATTAACGCTTTGAATATTTAAGACAACATCCTCTGCTAGTTTAGCAAGTATTGTACTAAGAATTCCAATTCTATCTATACCTGTGAAAGCAATAGAGGCAAGAAAAGAATATTGCTTGTAGTCGCCCCAAGCTACATCTATAATCCTATCTCCATAGTTAGATTTTAGTTTAAGACCAGTTTGACATGACCGTTTATGTACCTCTATCTCTTCTTTTTCCGTAACAATACCAAAAACATCGTCTCCAGGCAAAGGATTACAACATGATGGAACTATAAAATTCTTTTTAAAATTAATCTCCTTTAGCTCATAAACAGTTTTTCTGTTGACTTTTGAATTTGTTTGTAAATTTAAAATAGGTGAAGTCTGATTATTATCTACTATTAACTCGTTCTCTTCGTTATTCTTAGTTTTTTGATCGCCAACTGGTTTTTTTATTGCGCTCATTGCTTGTTTAACATACCTAACAAACAGATTATCATTCTTTTCAGGTATCTCTTTAATTTTTATAAAAGCCTTTTTATCCTCTGGGAGTATTACTTCGTTATTACCAATCATATAGAACAAACCTTCTTTATTTTCAGCTTTGTACATATGAAGTATTTTATTAAAAATTGTGTTATCTATAGGTTCTTGATCGAAAAGTTCATCAAGCATATTCTTACCCTTATCAACAATACGACGACGCTGACGCCGCAGAGAAGCCTCAATTTTAGTGCGTGCTTTAGCGGTAGTTACAAAGTTAATCCATTCTGGTTGAGGATTTACTGATTGTGATGTTAGTATTTCAATCTGATCTCCACTTCTAAGCTTCTGACTTAAAGGCACAAGTGTATGGTTTACTTTAGCACCTAGACAGTGGTCACCAATACGTGTATGTATAGAATAGGCAAAATCTAAAGCTGTTGCACCCTGAGGTAAAGTTTTTATTTCTCCTTTGGGAGTAAATACAAATATCTCGGAAGAAAATAGATTCATTTTCACTGTATCCAGAAAATCAATAGCATTAGGGTTTGGATTTGCTAAAATTTCCTGTATGGTTTTTAACCATTTATCAAGCTCATTATCCTCCTCAATTCGATCCTCTTTATATTTCCAATGTGCAGCAAACCCTTTTTCAGCAATATCATCCATTCGTCGACTTCTGATTTGTATTTCAATCCACTTCCCATCTGGCCCCATAACAGTAAGGTGAAGTGCTTGATAACCATTAGCTTTAGGATGACTCACCCAATCTCTAATACGGTCAGGACGCAACTTATAAATATCTGTAATTGCTGAATATATATCCCAACATCGTTTTTTCTCATCAACTCCAGGCAAGATTTCGAATACTATGCGTACTGCAAAGAGGTCATAAACTTCGCCAAATTCAATGTTTTTCTTTTGCATTTTATTCCATATAGAATAAACAGATTTCACTCTTGCACGCATTTCATACTCAATACCCATTTTATCAAGAGACTCTATAACAGGTACTGCGAAGTTTTCATATATTTTATTTCTTTCTGGGGCGGTCTCTTCTATTTTTCTGGTAAGATTTGCAAATGTATCTGGATGTTCATACTTAAAACAGAGCTCTTCTAATTCTGTTTTTATTGCAAATAATCCTAATCGATGGGCTAATGGAGCGTAGATGTATAATGTTTCGCCTGTTATCTTATATTGTTTAGTAGGTGACATTGAGGAAAGTGTACGCATATTATGTAATCTGTCAGCTATTTTTATAAGAATAACACGAATATCATCAGACATAGTTAGTAGTAGTTTGCGAAAGTTTTCAGCCTGTGTGGAAACATTCTCACCAAACATACCACTGGATATTTTAGTTAAGCCATCAACTATGGAGGCTATTTTATCTCCAAAAAGTGCTCTAATATCTTCAGCTGTATATTCTGTGTCTTCTACAACATCATGAAGAAGTGATGCTGAAATAGATGTTGAACCCAGACCTATCTCTTTAGATACTATTCGGGCAACTGATAACGGGTGCATGACATACGGCTCTCCTGAGCGACGGCGAGCTCCTTTGTGAGCCTCTTTTGCCATATTAAATGCACGAGTAATCACATCAATCTTCCGACGGTGATTCGAGTTCAAATAATCGTTTAAGAGAGCTTGAAACTCATCTTCAATCATCTGATCTTCTTCGGTTAATTTATCTTCATCTATCATATTAAATACTTTCGCTCATTTTAATTTCATCTAGAATTGAAAAAATAAGACCGCTTATACAACTATACGTTTAATATTTTTATAGTTATCAAAATATGTATACTCCAATTTTAATTTAAGTTATACGAAATTACTAATAAATCCAGATAATAATAAATGAATGCTGATATTTTTGTAAATGAACAAAAAGGATATACCTTTGTTCTTTCATTCAACAGGGGTGCCCAAGATAACGGGCTGAGATCATACCCAAAATACCTGATCCGGATAATGCCGGCGTAGGGAAACGAAATCATATTTTGTGATTATAGGTATATATCTTTTTTAATCCCCTTTTTTATTTAACTAACTTGGCGGTTAATACAGTGTGTCTACGGTATTATACGTCGTAAAATTTTTATGTAAATGAAAAAGGTTTTCTTTTTGTTCATGCTGATATTTTTGTCAGCAAAAGGTTATCAAATGGTGGCGATGTCACCCGACAGTCTGAATCATATACAACTAGAAGAAGTGGTTGTCTCAGGCACTCGTGCAGGAGTAAACACTCCGGTATCTTATTCAAACATCTCTAAGTCGGATATCAGAAAGGATAATGCTGCAAGAAGCATTCCTGCAATACTTCAAAATACTCCATCGTTGGTTTCTTTTTCAGAAGATGGTCTTGGAGTTGGGAATACTAACTTCAGAATACGAGGTACTGATGCGACCCGTATAAATGTAACACTTAATGGTATGCCACTTAACAATCCAGAGTCGCAAGAGGTGTTCTGGGTAAATATACCTGATCTTTCAAACTCTCTACAGAACATTCAAATTCAACGAGGTGTGGGTACATCTACTAATGGATCGGCTGCTTTCGGAGCAAGCATTTCTTTGCAAACATTTGGGGCTCGCTCTGATGCCTACGGGGAAACATCTACTGTCATAGGTAGTTACGGTACATTTTCATCAAACATCTCAGCAGGAACAGGTATACTAAATAACGGACTATCTTTCGATGCAAGCTTTTCACGTGTTCTTGGTGACGGCTATATAAGAAACGCAAGCGTTGATCATACCAATTTTTATGCTGTATTATCACATTATGCAGACAAACAATTGATTCGTTTGAGTTATTTGAAAGGGATTCAGCATACTGGTATAACCTGGGAGGGTGTATCGGAAGATCAAATGAAAGATTCTGAATATGGGCGTAAGTACAATCCAGCAGGGGAATATTATGATGATGCAGGAAACCGTTTGTATTACAGTAATGAAACTGATAACTATTATTCAGATATTGTACAATTAACTCTTTCACGAGAACTTAACCGATTCATGACATTAAATATAGGTTTAAGTTATAATTATGGTTACGGGTACTACGAAAACTACAAAGAAGATAAAGCCTTTTCTGATTTTGGACTTGAAAATCAGACTATCGACGGAGTTGTACACAGCGGCAGTGACTTAATACGTCGTAAAATGATGGAAAATGATTTCTATATTGCAAATATCGGGCTTAACTACTCCTTAAACAGATTGAAGTTGAATTTCGGTGGGATGTATAGTTATTTTGATGGTGATCATTTTGGCAGACTACCATGGATTAAGCATTGGGTTGGGGATGAATCTGAAATTGAGTGGTATCGAAACGTAGGAAGAAAATCTGAACTTAATTTTTTCACAAAAGCAGACTATCAACTGAACTATAAATTATCTCTATTTGGTGATATTCAGTATAGAAGAGTAAATTATGAGCTTAGTGGAATAGATGATGACTTACAAGATATTTCAGGGGATTTCAATTATAACTTCTTCAATCCAAAAACAGGTATTAATCTTAATCTGAATAACAATAACCGAGTATATGCTTCAGTTGCAGTAGGCCAGCGTGAGCCATTACGTAATGATTTAAAAGATGGTATAAAAGGTGAATCAATAAATCAAATCAAGCCGGAACAGATGATTGATTATGAAGTCGGTTACCAGTATACTGATGGTTTGTATTTTGGTGTAAACTTCTATTTTATGAACTATTACAATCAGATGGTTCAGACAGGCAAACTTAATAATGTGGGCTACAAGCTGATGGAGAACGTTAAAGACAGTTATCGCACAGGTTTGGAGCTGGAATTTGCTGTTCCCTTATGGAACGATAAGATTCATATAGATGTCAACTCTACTTTCAGTAAAAATAAGATAAAAAATTATGTAGCATGGTTCGATCACTATGACAATCAGGAAAACTGGAATAAAAAGGATCAAATTTATAAAGAATATGGTACCACAAACATATCCTTCTCTCCAAATATTGTCAGTACAGTTGGAATTACTTGGCAACCAACATCAGAGTTCTATCTCAACTTGTTGAGCAAATATGTAAGTAAGCAATATTTAGATAACACATCTGATGATACAAAATCGATTGATGCATATTTTGTAAGTAATCTCTCAGCAGGTTACATATTTAAAAAGACAACAATAGGTACTTTCAATTTACAAGCTTACGTAAACAATCTATTTAACAAAGAGTATATTGCCAATGGTTGGGCTTCAACAGACACATTTGCTAATGGTAGCATCATTAACTGGATAGGATATTACCCACAAGCTATCCGTAATTATACAATACGACTAACTCTCTCGTTCTAATAATATTAGACAATAGATTAGTCGAATTAAATAAAACAAAAAAGTATAAATGCAAACGATAGAAATTATTGGAGCCATAATAGGGTTATTATACCTATATCTTGAGTTCAAAGCTAACAAATGGCTATGGCCTGTAGGTGTTGTGATGCCAATAGTTTATGTGTGGATATTTTTTCAAAGCAAGTTTTATGCTGATATGGGTATAAATATCTATTATTTTTTCGCTAGTATCTACGGTTGGGTTCATTGGAGAAAGCATAAAAAAAGTGAACAATTGGAACTTCCTATAACTCACACGCCACGAAAGTATATACTCCCACTTACTATTATAGGTATTTTACTGTTTGTCGCTTTGGCTTTTATACTGGTACGTTTTACCGATAGCCCTGTTCCTTATGGCGACAGCTTAACAACAGCTTTAAGTATTTTAGGAATGTGGCTACTTACACAAAAACATGTAGAGCAGTGGTGGTTTTGGTTTGTAGTAAATATTGTATCCTGCGGACTATATGTCTGGAAAGGACTCTACACCACCTCAATACTGTTTGGGATATATTCGATTATATCAGTTCTAGGTTATTTTAAATGGAAGAAAATAATGGTTCAGAATCAACATCAGCCTATCAGTCCACAATAGCATCTGTCAACTCATCTATAGAAAATCCTGAAAAATAAGGAGTTATATCTATTGAAGAAAGAATTTCATTAATCTCTTTCTTATCATATTTAACTCCTTTAAGTTTATTCTGTATCTCTGTAAGGTCACTATTTACCCCAAAAAAAGTGCCAAAAAAGGTAATATTTTCAATTACTCCTTTTTTAGTATTTATAAATACTTGTGTTTTACCGGCAGGATATCTTCTTTCTCGAACTATTTCAGCAACCGGATTTGATCCATAATTCCATACCCAATTACCAAACTTCTCCTTCTGGATTCTTTTTATTTCCTGAAGATCATTTTCACTGAACTTGTATTCCTTCATCTCAGGATACTTTTTCTTCATATGATCAAGTATCTTTTCTGCAAACTCGGTGACTGTTATTTTTTTAGAAAGATTGGGTAGAATGTTGTCTACACGGCTTCGAACAGATTTTACTCCCTTTGCTTCAACCAGCTCTCTTGATGTTTCAAGAGCTTTTGAAAGAACGGTTAGATCAACATCAAAAAGGATACACCCGTGATGCATAACTCTGCCATCTATATATGCCTGTGCATTTCCGCTTATTTTTTTCTCATCAATAGTGATATCATTACGTCCCGAAAACTCAGCTTTAACTCCAAGATCTTCTAGTGTTTCAATTACAGGTTCTGAAAAAGCTTTGAAATCGAATTTACGACTCCCACTGTTTTCATTAGAAATTATAGTATAGTTAAGGTTGTTTAGATCATGATAAACAGCTCCACCTCCAGATATGCGACGTACAACGTGTATCCCATTGTCTTGCACATATTTTTCATTAATCTCAGCTTGTGTGTTCTGATTTTTGCCAACAATAATTGAGGGCTCATTTATCCAGAGTATGAAGACCTTATCGAATTGTGTTAGTTTTTTAAAACAATACTCCTCTAAAGCGATGTTAAAATCAGGTTTATTTGATTTATTTACTATATATATCATTGTAGGTTTATTTATATTTTTAAAGCTGCTTAAATAAATGTTTGGTTGAATTCATAAAGCAAATTACAAAATGAGAAAAAAAGATCAATCCTGAGCTTAATATTTAAGTCTGAACTGATCTTTTTATGATTAATGTAGTATATTAATACTTATGGATTACTACTACTTTTTCCTTTTTTTAGGAACATGAATTGCCTCATCAAGTACATCTGCAAATGCTTCAAATATTGCCTCTGAATATGTTGGGTGACCATAAATTGTATTTACTACCTCATCTACTGTTATCTCCATTTCCATAATCAATGACGCTTGAGTGATAAGTTCAGCTGCTGTTGGACCAATGATATGGACTCCCAACACTTCACCATAGCGGTTATCAGCTATCACTTTAACAAAACCATCAGCTTCACTTGATGCTAGAGCTCTACCATTAGCGGAAAAGTTAAATCTACCAATCCTAATATCATCACCATATTTATCACGCGCCTGTGCTTCAGTTAATCCTACCATAGCTACTTCCGGCAATGTGTATACAACTGATGGGGCAGAAAGTAGTTTTACCGAACGATGATTACCTTCTACTGCATTTTCAGCAGCTACTTCACCCATACGGAATGCCACATGTGCAAGCATTTTAATTCCATTTATATCACCTGGAGCATATATGCCTTTAACACTGGTTTCCATATACTTATCAACCTTTATTCTACCTCTTTCAGTTTCAAACTTAACTTCGCCAAGAGACTCCAAATCAGGGACTCTACCAATTGCAAGCAGGGCTTTATCAGCTATTACAGAATCTTTGCCTTCAATTTTAATCTCAAGTTTGTTGCCTTTGTCTAATACTTCTGTAATCTTGGCTGATGTTATAACTTGTATGCCTTTTTTCTTTATTAATTTTGTAAGTTCATTAGTAATATCATCGTCAAACATGGATACAATATGATCTTGCATCTCTACTATTATAACTTTAGAACCAAGACCAGCAAATATAAGTCCCATTTCGGCACCAATAACACCTCCACCTAAAACAACCATAGTTTCAGGAACTTCCTTGATATCAAGCAAGTCGTCACTGGTAAGCACTTTATCATTCTTCATTCCCGGTATATCTATCATAAATACTTTGGAACCGCCTGCCAGAATGATTTTATCAGCCTTAATTATCTGTTTATCATCAATAACAACATCTTTGTTCTTATTTATCTTACCAAATCCTTTGTATATATCAACTCCATTAGATTTCAGCAAAGCTTCAACACCACTGGTAAGTTTTTTAACTACACCATTTTTAAACTCCACCACTTTCTCCATATCGATCCTAATATTAGGATTTTCAACAATAATACCTCTTGTGGCGGCATTTTTGATATGTTCAACAATCTCAATATTCTTCAAATACGCTTTTGATGGAATACAACCTACATTCAGACAAGTACCTCCAAACACTCCTTTCTCTACAATAGCTACTTTAGCACCAAGCTGAGCTGCTCTGATGGCTGCAACATAACCTGCAGGGCCTCCACCTATTACAGCTATATTGTAGCTATCTTCCAGCCGAATCATACGTTTTTCTTCTTCACTTTCTACAGCACCTGTTTCCTCAAACTCTTCAGGCATAAGTGTATCAACGGATTCGTTTTCATCACCGATATAGCCAATAACCGTAGTAACCGGTACAGTTTCGTCATCATGGTGAACTATTTTAAGTAGGATGCCCGAAGCTTCTGCCTCTATCTCCATACTTGTTTTATCGGTCATAATTTCAAGAATGATTTCACCCTCCTGTATAGGATCACCTTCTTTCTTTAACCATTTTACAATTTGCCCCTCGGTCATGTCGATGCCAGCTTTGGGCATGATTATTTCAAAAGCCATATTTTATTTTTTATTTTCAGTTGTCTATTGTTTCCAATATGTTCATATTGGTTTATTTCGTATTTTGCTTATTAAACAAAAAGCATTAATGGATCTTCAAGAGCCGCCTTAAGGTCGGTCATAAACTTAGCCCCCGTTAAACCATCAATCACTCTATGATCTGCTGTGAGACTAATCTTCATTATAGGACGAATAACTATTTCACCATTACGTGGCACTGCTCTTTGCTGCGTTGAAGAAACACTTAAGATGGCTGAGTTTGGCTGATTAATGATTGCAGTAAATTCATCGACACCATACATACCAAGATTACTTATAGTAAAAGTACTTCCGCTCTGTTCATCTGGTAGTAACTTCTTTGAGAATGTGCGTTCAGTCAAATCCTTCATTGCAACAACAAACTCGCTTAACGACATTTTATCTGCACCTTTTACTACAGGCACAAGTAGTCCCTCATCCAAACCAACCGCCATACCAAGATTTACATAGTTGTGGAAAGTCAATTCGGTACCTTCTTTGTTAAGACTGGAGTTTATATATTTGTGATTTAACAAAGTTTTTATAACCGCCATAGAGATCAAATCTGTCACTGTAAGCTTCTTTCCGGTTTTTGTCATAATAGGATCAATAAGTTTCTTACGTAAAGCAAGAAGCTCTGTCATATCAATCTCCCAAGTTTGAATAAATGTTGGTGCACCAAAAAAACTCTCCGACATACGTTTTGAAATAATCTTACGCATCTGTGTCATCGGTACAGTTTCAGTTTCACCCTCAACTACTGTCTCCTGAACCTGTTGCGACCTTACTGTTGTTAAAGGCTGTTGTAAAGATGTTTGTTGTCTAGTTGCCTGTTTTACAATTTCAGATGATGTCATTAATGTTTGATATCCAAAGTCATCAAGCTCAAAGCGTGATTTAATTTTCGGAT
Organism: uncultured Proteiniphilum sp.; assembly: GCA_964622945.1. Lineage (GTDB taxonomy): Bacteria > Bacteroidota > Bacteroidia > Bacteroidales > Dysgonomonadaceae > Proteiniphilum. The sequence continues at coordinate 19,968 of CAZURM010000004.1, read as the reverse complement.
CATCAATAATTGCAAGTACATCATCCTTCATGATTTTATTTCGATAACCTGTGCCAACTACACCTTTTAAATCTAGATTATGTTCATCAGCAATACGTTGTGCTAGAGGAGATACATGTGTTTTATTTTCATAATTAAAACCTGCTACATCGTCTCTGTGAATACGTCCTTTATAACCTGTGCCAATCACATTTAACAAATCCACATCTAAGCGTTTCGCCAATGCCCTTGCAGCAGGTGTTACTCTTAATTTATTATTTTCCATTCACTCAGTTTTTATCGGTTATTGACTAATCTGAGGATATATTTCCTTATACGATCTACACTAGGAATCATTGCTGTCTCTAGAGTCTGGTTGTATGGTATTGGTACATCTTCACCTGCAAGTCTGAGTATCCTACCATCAAGATAATCAAATGCCTCACTCTCGGCTATTGTAGCAGCAACTTCACCAATAAAACCGCTGGTTTTATGAGCATCGTTAACTAAAAGTACTTTTCCTGTTTTCTTTACAGACTGAATTACTGTATCTTTATCCAAAGGAGAAAGAGTTCTTAAGTCAACTACTTCAACCTCCACACCTTCTGCTTCATAAACTTGCTGTGCTGCCTGCATAACACGCTCAAGCATACGTCCATAAGTAACTACTGTTACATCTTTTCCCTCTCTTTTAATATCTGCTTTACCAATAGGTAATACAAAATCAGGATCAAGAGGTACCTCACCCTTCATGTTATATTGAGCCTTATACTCAAGAAAAATGATTGGATTATTATCGCGTATGGCTGCTTTAAGTAATCCTTTTACATCGGCTGGCGTTCCCGGAGCTATAACTTTTAATCCAGGAATATGAGTAAACCATGCTTCGAGTGATTGTGAATGCTGGGCCGCTGAACCTACACCTCCACCGGCTGCTGCTCGAAATACAACAGGAATCTGACCTTTTCCACCATACATATATCTTGTTTTAGCTGCCTGATTTACAATGTTGTCCATCATATAGACAATAAAATCCATAAATGTTACATCCACTATTGGACGCAATCCGGTCATTGCTGCACCTATAGCTGCACCCGAAATTGCATTTTCAGAAATTGGCGTATCACGCACTCTCTCTTTTCCAAACTCCTCAAGCATACCAACAGATGTACCGAAATCACCTCCAAAAATTCCTACATCTTCCCCTATAAGGAATACGTTCTCATCACGACGCATCTCCTCTGACATTGCCATGATTATTGCATCACGGACAGACATTAATTTTGTTTCTTTTTCCATTTATATTACTGAGCTGTTTTATATTTCAATGAGACCTTTATGGTCGTTTTTTAAATGATCTGAATATGAGTATCAAGGTGCAAATATATCCTCAAAAGCAGACTCCAATGTAGGTTCGGGGCTACTTAAAGCAAATTTAACCGACTCTTCCACTGCATCTTCTGAAGTTTTCTCAACTGCTTCAATATCTTTCTTTGTAGCAAACTTGTTATCTAATAAATATTTTTCGAAACGAGGAATCGGGTCCTTCTTCTTCCATTCATCAACCTCCTTTTTTGTACGATATTTACCTGGATCTGAAGTTGAATGTCCAAGATAACGATATGTAATTGACTCCACCAACACTGGCCCGTTGCCATCACGAACATATTTAACAATTTCTTTAAATTTATTATAAACAGCCATCAGGTCGTTGCCATCTTCTATAAAATGACCAGGAATACCATAAGAAGCAGCTCGTTTATAATTATAATCGATATTTATTACATCAGAAATAGGAGTACTAATACCATACATATTATTAATTGAATAAAATATTACTGGTAAATCCCAGATTGATGCCATGTTTAATGTTTCATGAAAAGTGCCTTCATTACATGCTCCATCACCAAAAAAACATACTACGATCTTGCCTGTCTTTTTAATTTTTTGAGTAAGAGCAGCACCTATTGCCATTCCCATTCCACCTCCAACAATACCGTTTGCACCAAGATTGCCACCATCAAGGTCGGCAATATGCATCGAGCCTCCTTTTCCTTTACAAGTACCGGTAGCTTTACCCATAATTTCAGCCATCATTTCATTTAGGTCTATCCCAAGAGCAATACTCTGCCCATGTCCACGATGATTTGATGTGATTAGATCGAACCCTTTTTCTATTGCGGCAACAGCTCCAACATTGGCAGCTTCCTCACCTACCGAAAAGTGTGTCATCCCTGGCACTACACCTCTTTTTACCAGACGGTTCACTTTATTGTCAAAGTTGCGAATATCCAACATCATCCTGTGCATCTCTAGCAACTTATCTTTAGATAATTCCGTCTTAACTTTAGTATTAGTCTTTGCCATATTAGCTCCTTTAAAATATTCTTTTTGTTTGTTTTAATTAATTAGAATTAATATTCTTAAGAACAGTTTCCAATACCTATTGTTTGATGAAGGTTAATTTTTATATTTTTTAAACATTTACCACCAAATTTCAAAAACATGCTTTTTATAATTAAATTATGACAAATTGAAACTTAATAAAAATAATTAACTACTATTTTGTCGGAAATTAAAAAATAGATATATCTTTGCTCCAGTGAACAACAATTCTTATTGTTAATTGATATATATGTTTTCGAAATCTTGTGAATATGGAATTAAAGCAGCGTTATATATCGCTTCTCAATCTATTGAAAATAGGAGAGTTAAGATTGACGATATTGTACGCAATATTAATTCTCCGGAAGCTTTCACAGGAAAAATACTGGGTGTTCTTTCAAAAAACAACATAGTGGATTCTTACACAGGTCCAAATGGTGGTTTTGAAATAAAACAAGAAAATCTGCATTTAATTACTATCGCTGATATTGTAAGAGCCATAGATGGTGATGGCTTTTTTAAAGGTTGTGTTCTTGGATTAAGTCATTGTGATGAGAACCAACCTTGTGCAATGCATAACACTGTTACATCTATAAGAACTAAGATGAAGAAAGTCTTACAGACTACTAATTTATTTGAACTTGCAACAGGTATTGAAAACAAAGAGTTTATACTTATGCGTTAATTGAAATTTTAATATAGTTTCTTACATTCCATTTGATGACATTTTTGTCTTAAATAAGATATAATATTTATTTTTAAGAACTCAATATAAAATAACTCACATTAATAGTAAAAAACATTATTCCTAACTTTTAAAAATTTAATCAGTATGTCACAGAAAAAGCTTTGGATTGCACTCGCCGCGGTTATTCTTTTTTCGTTTGCAGTACTACTGTATTATGGAAATCAAATATACCAAAAGGCCCCACCAATTCCTGAAAATGTTGTAAACTCTTCAGGCAGCGTACTATTTACAGGGCAGGACATAAAAGATGGCCAAAACATATGGCAAAGTATAGGTGGACAAGAGATTGGATCCGTTTGGGGACACGGTGCATATGTTGCACCCGACTGGACAGCGGACTACCTGCACAGAGAAGCTCAGTACCTTTTAAATAAATGGTCACAAGAGAATTATGGCGTTGCTTTTGAATCACTTTCAAAAGATGAGAAAGCATTTTTGGAAAGTAGGCTACAAACCTTTCTCAAAGAGAACACATATGATGAGTCAACCGGTAATCTAGTCATTCACAACGAAAGATACGAAGCTTTTCAGCATCTCAATGAGCATTATACCGGATTATTCATGGAAAATCCTGAACTTGATGAATTACGCTCATCTTATGCTATTGCAAAGAACACGATCAAAAGTGAAGACAGAATGGATAAAATGTCAACATTCTTTTTTTGGGCTTCATGGGCATGTGTCACTAACCGACCTGGAGAAGATATAACATATACACACAACTGGCCACCGGATGAACAGATAGGGAATGTGCCAACCAGTGACTTGGTCTTATGGACTGGTTTCAGTATAATCATGCTTTTGATTGGTATTGGAATTATGATTTTTGTTCAGGCACGTTCACGCGAAGAAGAAATCCTGCGTCCTGTCGAAGATCCTCTTATGAATCAAACTATTACACCATCTATGTGGGCAGTCAAAAAGTACTTCTGGATAGTAAACCTTCTTATTCTGGCACAAGTATTACTAGGTGTTTTAACTGCCCACTATGCAGTTGAAGGAGATGGTTTTTATGGAATCAATATAGCGAACTTCATGCCCTACTCAATCACACGTACATGGCATGTACAGCTAGCCATCTTCTGGATTGCAACCTCTTGGCTAGCAACCGGACTTTACATCGCTCCTTCTTTAAGCGGAAGAGACCCCAAACTTCAAAAAACAGGAGTAAACGTATTGTTTGTGGCATTACTAATAGTGGTTGTCGGTTCATTAGTCGGTCAATGGTTTGGTGTAATGCAACGATTGGATCTTATAAACAACTTCTGGTTCGGACACCAAGGCTATGAATATGTGGATTTAGGTCGCTTCTGGCAGATACTGCTCGTTGTAGGTCTCTTTCTTTGGTTATGGTTGATGATGCGCCCTATAGTGCCCATAATCAAAAAAGGAACTTCTGAAAAAGGGTTGCTTATATTGTTTTTAATCTCCTGTGCAGCAATTGCAATATTCTATGCAGCCGGTCTTATGTGGGGTCGTACGACAAACCTCGCCATAGCTGAATACTGGCGTTGGTGGGTAGTGCACCTTTGGGTAGAAGGATTTTTTGAAGTATTCGCTACAGTAGTTGCTGCTTTCCTTTTTGTGCGACTCGGACTTCTAGGTATCAAATCTGCCACAAATAATGTTCTTTTTGCTACAGTAATATTTTTATCTGGAGGTATTTTAGGAACATTCCACCATCTCTATTTTACAGGAACGCCAACTGCAGTAATGGCCATAGGTGCTTCATTCAGTGCTCTTGAAGTTGTACCACTTGTAATTATTGGTTTTGAAGCATATCACAACTACCGTTTGAGTAAAGCTACAAAATGGCTCATAGATTACAAATGGCCTATATACTTTTTGTTGTCGGTAGCTTTCTGGAACTTTTTGGGTGCAGGCATTTTCGGATTTATAATCAATCCTCCTATCGCCTTATACTATATGCAGGGATTAAACACCACTCCTGTTCACGGGCACGCGGCATTATTTGGTGTTTATGGAATGCTGGGGATAGGATTAATTCTGTTCGTATTACGCAGTATGTATCGTAATCAAAAATGGAACAATAAGCTTATCTCATTCACTTTCTGGTCATTGAATATAGGATTAATGCTTATGGTTATATTAAGTCTTTTACCTGTAGGATTAATGCAGACTGTCGCCAGTGTAAAAGAAGGTATGTGGTATGCAAGATCTGCAGAATTTATGCAACAACCTCTTGTAAATGTATTTAAATGGTTGCGTACAGTAGGTGATATAGTCTTTGCAATAGGTACTATCACACTCTTTTTATTTGTGTATCAATTAACAATAAAAAAGAAGAGAAAACCTACAGAAAGGATAAAAACAGAAAGAATTGACGAATAATTTATGTAGTTAAAGATGAAGTAATTATAACAATTTAAAATCATGCAAAATGAAAATTAATAATCAAAGTATAATTGGTAATATTGTTGCAGAAAATTACACAGCTGCATCTGTTTTCAACAAATATAAAATAGATTTCTGCTGTAATGGAAATCAAACAATTGCTAATGCTATTAAAAATAAACAATTGGACGAAGAAGTTCTTATAAATGAGCTCAATGAAGCAATAAATGAAAAGAGTCAGGCAGGAATAGATTTCAAATTGTTTCCTCTTGATCTATTGGCAGATTATATAGAGAAAACCCACCATCGTTATATTGATACTAAAATACCTGAGATTAGCCCCTACCTGAAAAAAGTTGTAAGTGTTCATGGTAAAAGCCATCCTGAACTGTTTCAAGTAGAACAGCTATTTAAAGAGTCAGCCGAAGATCTCTCTGGACATCTTAGAAAAGAGGAATTAATGCTTTTCCCATATATCCGACAGCTGGTAAAAGCTAAATTGTCGGGAGGTGCAAAACCTGTGACAAAGATGGGCGATGTAGCAGAATATATTGCTCTTATGGAGGATGAGCACGACGCAGAAGGAGAAAGATTTAGAACAATTAGTAAACTTACTGACAACTACAATCCTCCTGCTGATGCGTGCAACACCTACAGGGTAACATTTAGCCTTCTAAAGGAGTTCGAGGAGGATTTGCATAAACATATCCACCTTGAAAACAACATTCTTTTTCCCAAGTCAATTGCTATGACTAAAGAAATGACAGCTTAACTATTTTGATATGTTTTATTAATATTTTTATCAGAGAGGCTTATTTAAAGCCTCTCTTTTTCATTTATTTTATTAAGGTGACTATCTTTGTACAATAAAATTACATTTATGACCAATCTTTTAGAAAAGATCTCTACCGTAATAATTGCAAACGGGCGATTTCCCACTCACTCCATACCGCTCACTTGTATAGAAAAAGCAACGTTTATTGTTTGCAGTGATGGTGCAGCAAACGAATTTATTGAGAGAGGAGGAATCCCTGATGCCATAGTAGGTGATTGTGATTCAATATCAAACAAGAATAGAGATCGCTATTATGATATAATATACCCTAATAAAGATCAGGAAACAAACGACCTAACCAAATCTATTCAGTTTTGCGTAGAAAGAGGTAAAAAAGATATAGTTATTGTAGGTGGTACAGGTAAACGTGAAGATCACACCTTAGGAAACATCTCTCTTCTGGCTGATTATATCTCTACTGTTAATGTAATTATGGTCACAAACTGGGGCATTTTTACACCCATAATTTCTACTACAGAGTTTAAGAGTCACATTGGTGAGAAAGTATCAATTTTCTCTATCGATAAGGTAAAACTAACCACCAAAAATCTCAAATATCCACTTAATGGAAGAGTTCTAAACAATTGGTGGGAAGGGTCGTTAAACACGTCACTCAGCGATAGTTTTGAGGTCCAGACCTCTGGGAAAACAATTATATATCAAGCATACGAACAGGAAGAAACCTAAAAGAGAAGGCTAAACCATATCACGTAAAACATCCAACGACTTAAGCTTCGAGAATTCATAAAGATGCAACCTAAAATATTCAATTAGATAATCTAGAATAATATTTCTGTTATTTCGTGATAACTTAAAAAGATGCATATTATCATAGTTTATCCTTTGCAAGTAGGTCAAATAAACACTCTGTTCTCTGTTAAGATAGTGCGAATGAGATGGTATACTACCTCTAAACTCACTATTTAACAAATCAAAATAGCCATTACTTTTCATATTCTCCCAGTTTGGATAAATACCCATAAAGCGTGTTAACCTTATAATGAATGCAATATGAAAGTTCGCAATCCCTTTATCAGCAGCTTCTAAAGTTTCCACTGAGTTTTTTATAAAATCGAAAGTAATTTCATTGTTATCAGACTCTCTAAGCACACGAAGCAAAAACTCAGACAGAAAAAGAGTTTGTGAAACTTTTATCATGTTACTGCATAAGTCGTACACAGGGAACTGTCTCTCCGCATCTTTCAATCTTTGAATCTCACGTAATTGCAGATGTTCAACCTCCAAATTAAGAACCGAAAAAGGAAAGAAAAGTGATAATTTAATCTTAGCTTTTTTACTTTGTGAAATAGGTAGTAGGTAAGAAACGGTTCCAAAGTCACGAGTAAATATCTTCACGATCGAATACCGATCGCTATACTTTGAAGAGCCAAGTACTATACCCTCAGTCTTATGGAGCATAGTTTATTTGATTAGATTGTTTTGCTGTGTTCATAACAAAGATAAACAATAAATATTTCACAACACAATTTAGCATAAAAAAAGCCCCGAAAAAACGGAGCATTTTATATCATTCACTTAAGAGAGTATTAAAAGCCTTTTTTCTTAATACGAGCTGCTTTTCCTCTTCTACTACGCAGATAGTAAAGTTTGGCTCTGCGCACTTTTCCTTCGCTGTTTAGTGTAATACTATCAATAAAAGGGGAGTTCATTGGAAATATACGTTCCACTCCAATATTATCAGACATTTTTCTTACAGTAAAGCGTTGGTTATCACCATGACCTGACATCTTAATAACTGCACCTCGGTACTGTTGTATACGCTCTTTATTACCTTCAACAATGCGATAGGCTACTGTTATAGTGTCACCACTTTTAAATCTTGGGAACTCTTTCTTCTCACCTGCGAAAGCCTCTTCCGCCACTTTAATTAAGTCCATCTTTTCGAATGCTTTATGTTAATTATTAACCTTGTTTTAACCCAATATACCGAAACCATTCCGACAGAGATTGGGCAAAGCGGCTGCAAAGTTAGTAATTATTATTTTAATTTCCACACAAAACATTATTTAATGTTTATTCTATTTTACTCCTTGACACAATAAATAAAAAAATGTATTTTTGAAATCTCTTACACCACTATAGAAAACAAATCGAATGAAGATTAGAACAATATGTATTGTTATCTCGGCAATAACTCTGCTATCATGTAAATCACAATACCAAATAGCACACATCGAGGGCACTATAATAGAGGTTTCTTCAATATTCGATTCTCAGTCTCACCCCAAAATGCACAATCTGGTTTATTCATATAAAAATGAACTTGATGCTGAAATGAATCAAATCATCGGATATTCTGTTGAACAGATGGAATACAAACGTCCCGAAAGTTTATTGACCAATTTAACCTCCGATGTTATGAAAGAGTATGGTGATACCCATCTGCCAAATGGAGTTGATGTAAGTGTGATGAATCTTAACGGACATCGTGCTATCCTTCCTGAAGGACCAATTACAGTGGGTAATCTTTATGAAACCTATTCATTCGACAACACGATCACATTTCTTGAACTAAAAGGATCTGATTTAATAAAAATATTCAATGCCTACGCACGCATTGGAGGAGCAGGAATATCGTCTAACGTCAAGCTTGTTATTGATAATAGAAAAATTAAAAGTGCAACTGTCGATGGAAACCCCATTGACAATGACAAAATTTACCAAATAGTAACACTCGATTATTTGGCTGAGGGAAATGATAATATGAACGCTTTCCTTAATGCAGTACATATCAATGATACCGGCATAACATTACGTAATGTTATGATTGATTGGGTAAGAGAACAAACACGACAGGGAAATGAAATTAAATCGGTTACTGATGGCCGGATTGAGATAATAGAATAAGCATTAAAATTATGAAGACAACCAAATATATTTATACAATATTATTGTTGTTAACAATAAGCTTTTATACTTATTCTCAAAAAAATCTGGTAATCCTACATACTAATGACACACACAGCAGAATAGAGCCACTTCCTGAAACCGATAAAACATACCCGGGAAGGGGTGGCGTTGAGAGGCGTGCAGTACTAATTGATCAGATAAGAAAAGAAAACAAAAATGTACTCCTGTTTGATGCAGGTGATTTTCTTCAAGGCACACCCTATTTCAATCTATTCAAGGGCGAAATAGAGGTTAAGGCTATGAATCTAATGAAGTATGACGCAGTAACTTTAGGAAATCATGAGTTTGATTACGGACTGGAAGTTCTAGAAAATATAGTTCGTAAGGCTGACTTTCCGATAATATCAAGTAATTACGACTTTTCACTTACACCCTTAAAAAATCACATTGAACCATTTGTAGTTCTTAAAAGAGGAGGCATCAAAATTGGAGTTATTGGAATTAATATACAACCAAGGGGTTTAATAGCAGCTGATAATTATAAAGGAATGAAGTTTTTAGATCCGATAAAGACAGCAAACGAAATAGCTAGTAAACTTCTTTCAGAATATAAATGCGATATGATTGTCTGCCTTTCACATTTGGGATATAATGCTGATTTAAAGCTTGCTGAGTCAACTAAGGGTATCGATATAATCGTTGGTGGTCACAGTCACACATATTTAAAAAAGCCTGCTGTAAGACAAAATATGGATAATAAAGATGTTATGATATACCAAACAAACGGAAGAGGCGTATTTGTTGGCAGATTAGATATTGAGCTGGTTAAGGTGAAATAATAAATATAAATGTCATATCAAGGTTGGTAAACAGAAAAGTGAAGTAGGTAAAAGTAAGTAGAGAAAGTAAAAGTATAGGTATAAAAAATTAAAAACCTGTTTTATTAAGATGAAGAAAGTATTATTACTATTTATAATAAACTTGTGCGTTTTAGTTACATCGGCACAAGTTGCAACAAACCTGTATAAGCAGTCTGACAAACAAGCTTTAGAGCGTTGGGTAGACTCCGTTTACTCTACTATGTCTGTCGATGAAAAAGTAGGTCAGCTATTTATGCCTATCGTTGAGTCAAGTAACGACTGGAAGTCTAGAATTGCCGGATATATTCAAAATCAAAAAATAGGAGGATTATTATTTTCAAAAGGTACCCTCTCTCAACAGGCTAGTATCACAAACTATGCGCAGGAGTTATCAAAGATACCTTTATTTATTTCACTTGATGGAGAATGGGGACTCTCAATGAGGCTTCAAGATGCTCCTGAATATCCCAGAAATTTAATTATTGGTGCAATACAAGATGAAAAAATAATTGAGCAGTATGGTAGTGAGATTGCACGTCAAGCTAAAGAGATGGGGATTCATATAAATTTTGCACCTGTTATAGATGTACATAGTAATCCAAATAATCCGGTAATAGGCAACCGATCATATGGTGAAAATCCTGAAAATGTAGCAAGTAAAGGAATTGCCTATGCAATGGGCTTGGAGAATAATGGTGTAATGGCTGTAGCAAAACATTTCCCCGGACATGGTGACACCTCGGAAGACTCACATTTAACACTACCTACGATAATGCATAGTATCAGCAGAATTGAGCAAGTAGAGCTTTATCCTTTCAGACAATATATTAATGCCGGCTTATCAGGAATAATGACAAGCCATCTCAACATACCTGCATTACATACTAATGGGATGCCCGCCACTTTGTCGCCCGAGGTAGGAATAGATCTTCTCAAAAATGATATGAAATTTACTGGTCTATCCTTTACAGATGGCATGGCAATGAAAGGCGTATCCGATCAAGAAGAGTCTAGCGTCAAAGCTATATTAGCCGGTAATGATATTGTTGTTGGAGTAATAAACCAAAACAAAGAATTTGAATCAGTAAAAAAAGCTGTAGAAGAAGGAAGAATTCCAGCTTCTATGCTTGAGGAAAAAGTCCGCAAAATACTTACATATAAATATATTCTAGGCGTACACAACTTTACACCTATAAACACAACAAATATACACAACATAGTTAATGCACCAACAGCTGAATGGACACAACGAAAAATTTACGATGGAGCTGTTACACTGGTAAAAAATAATGATAATATTATACCTCTTAAAGAGCTTGATAATAAAAACATCGCTTCCATAGCAATTGGTGCACCTTCATCCAATATTTTTCAACAATACTTAAAAAAATATAGTAATGTCTCTACCTATCAAATAGAGTCATCCACAGGTGTTTCTCAGATATCAGATCTGAATAAACATGATCTCATAATTATTTCAATTCACTCAAACAGAATTACTGATATAGCATCACTTCAAAAACTTGTAGGAGAAAAACCAACAATCATTGTACTTTTCACATCACCCTACAATCTCAGCAACTTCAGATTATCTATAGAAAATGCACTTTCAACCATCGTAGCATATGATAATACCGACTTTGCACAAATGAGTGCTGCTCAAGGAATATTTGGTGGTATAAGTATGACCGGCAAATTACCTGTCTCTTCTGGTATTTTCACAGAAGGAACAGGTCTTAATACTCAAAAAACGCGTTTAAGCTACTCTTTACCTGAAGAAGTTGGAATAAATTCCGAACAGCTTATAAATATCGAGAACATAGCTTTAGAAGGTATTCGTCAGAAAGCCTTTCCAGGATGTCAAATACTTATAGCAAAAGATGGTGTTATAATATATGAAAGAGGGTTTGGAAACATTAATTACGAAGAGAGCTCAGAGGTTACGCAAGAGACGGTATTTGATCTTGCCTCCATAACTAAAGCATCGGCCACTCTTCCTGCTATAATGAAGCTTTATGATGAGAAAAAAGTGGGACTGCAAGATAATATTGGCAAATTCGTCAAAGAAACCGTAGGTTCTAATAAAGAAAATATTCGTATACGATCTTTACTATTACATGAATCAGGGATTGTATCTTTCATTCCCTATTATGTCACGGCAATAGATAAAAACAGCTACTCCGGATCACTCTTCGGCTCGCGATCAAACACTTTTAATGCATTTTACGCAGGAGCTTGGGGGCGTACCGATTATAAGTTCCATTCCGATATGATCTCCACAAAGGCTTCAGAGGAGTTCTATATGCCTGTAGCAAAAAACATGTATGCAAGTAATAAAATGCACTCTGCTCTGCTAAAGGATGTGATAGACACTCCCTTACAAAGAGTAGGCAGCTACAGCTACAGCTGCCTGAATTTCATGTTACTTAAAGAAGCTGTAGAAAACATTTCAGGAGTTGACCTCAACCAATTCGTACAGATCAATTTCTTTAAAAAACTTGGTTCAACAACCACAACTTTTCAACCTCTAAAATATATGTCTGCCAACAAAATAGCACCAACTGAGAATGATCCTTTTTTCCGCAAACAACATCTGCAAGGCTATGTTCATGACGAAGGTGCAGCACTGTTTGGTGGCATTTCAGGCAATGCCGGCTTGTTCTCAAACGCAAACGATCTTGCCAAACTTTTTCAAATGTGGCTTAATGATGGAGAATATGGTGGCGAACGTTATCTTAGTGAGGAGACTGTTGAACTGTTTACTACAACCAAGAGTAGCGTTAGCCGCAGAGGTCTTGGTTTCGATAAACCCGATCCACGAAACTCAAGAACTAACCCAACCAGCCCAGGAACACCTATTGAAGTATTTGGACATACCGGTTACACAGGAACATGCTTTTGGGTTGATCCAATTAACGATATGATCTACATCTTCCTGTCCAACAGAGTAAATCCGTCGAGGTCACCTAACAGACTCTCCTCGCTTGACATTAGAGAGCGGATACAGGAAGAACTTTACAAAGCTATTAATTAAGGCTATAAACTAAATAAAAGAGAAACAATACTAAAGATCTAATTTTAAAGCAATGCAGCAAGTAATAAAGAGTGAAAATATAATAAGTGATTTAGAGAATGCAATTAATAGTATCAGCCATGACAAACTTTTTTTGTTGACTGACTACAATACAACTCTTAAGTGTTACCCACTTATTGAGGAGAGTCAAAATATTAAAGAAGCAATCAAGATTGTTATTTCGGCAGATGATAAAAACAAAAATATTGAAAATCTGAGTAAAGTGTGGAAAGTTCTTACTGAGAAAGGAGCTACTCGCCACTCACTTCTTATTAATCTGGGAGGTGGAATGGTTACCGACCTTGGTGGTTTTGCAGCAGCAACATTCAAGCGTGGTATAAAATACATTAACGTCCCTACTACTCTGCTTGGTGCTGTTGACGCTGCTGTTGGTGGAAAAACAGGTATCAATTTCGGCGGATATAAAAATGAGATTGGCTCTTTCTACCCATCAGAGATGGTAATCATATCATCTGATTTTTTTCATTCCTTAAATAAAAAAGGAATCCTGTCAGGATACGCTGAAATGATTAAGCATGCACTTATACAATCTGATGCCGACTGGAATCAAATCTTATCATTCCCTTTGGATGATATTGATTACACGAAACTAAATGAACTGGTTTTTCGTTCAGTAGGTATAAAAAGAGAGATTGTAGAAATAGATCCTTTTGAGAGAAATATCCGTAAAGCCCTAAATCTGGGGCATACTTCTGCACATGCTTTCGAAAGCTTTGCAATGGTCAAAAATAAACCAATACAACATGGTTACGCTGTTGCATGGGGTATTATTGTTGAGCTCTATCTGTCTCACAAGATATGTGGCTTCCCTAAAGAAAAACTTCAAAAGACAGTACGTTTTATTCAACAAAACTATGGTGCATTCATGATAGATTGCGACAATTATGAAGAGCTGTTTGAAATAACCGGTCACGATAAAAAGAATCAAGGTGGTATTATCAACTTCACTCTTCTCTCCGATATAGGAAAAGTAGAAATAGATCAAACGGCAGATAAAGAGTTGTTCTTCGAAGCTTTAGATTTCTACAGAGACTCGGTAGGACTATAACTGACCACCCGTTAACTCTCTTATAAAGCGCTCTTCAGCTTGATGCAGCCAATCATGAAACTTGTCATCAGGTGAATATTTAGGTATAAAATTAATCAACTTACCCAACTCAAACTTCTTACCTGAAATACCTGCACCGGAAAGACTTGCATCATAAGCATTGAACTCCTGTTCCACATGTACGGGAACCATAAAAATAGGTTTTCTAAAGTAGAGAGCTTCACATATCGACTCAAAGCCTGAAGTTGTAGCGTATGCCATGCTGCCGGCCATACTGTGCAAAAACTTCTCGTCGTTTAATGTATAAAGTATCAGATTATCATCAATCTTGGTCATCTCCTCAGCATCTTTCTTATCCCAAAAAAATCTCAGTGGAATCTCAGGATGTTTATTATGCCAATTTAAAACATCTTCATAATAGCCTGTATTAAGCATATAACCATGTATATAGTCACCTTTAACAGACTCAATTTCAAAAACATCCTGACGCAACAACGGTGGCACCGTCACTATTTTCCCAGAAGCAGGGATATCACGAAAAGATAACGCCAATATTTTTGAAGCCCTACGAGATGTTAATCGCGATAGCATTCTCAGCAGATAATATTTAACATCCTGTTCAGTAGAAGTTTTGTAATTTGTATTTAACAAAATATACTGATGTGCAATACAAACCAACGGGACACCCAACTTTTTGTCAATCTTATATATTTGATAAGCCATTCCGGTTATCATCTCATAAAAATTAACTACAACATCAGGACGTACCTCTTCAATAATATCTCTTACCTGCTGTATACTTTTTCTAAAAATAAAAGGACGTGAGAAGTTATTTATAACACTAAGCAATATATTTGGCTTCCTCTCTTTATAAAATGAGGTGAAGTTAGGACTACTATATTCATACACGGGAGCTTGTATTTTATTCTTAAAAAAAGAGGGTATATGCCTGGTATCGCTCGTCCCTACCAATACAGCAACAACCTCATGTCCATGCTTTTTGAGAATAGAAGAGAGCGACAAAGCTTGTGTATAATGTCCTCGCCCCTCACCTTGAATAGTAAATAAAAATTTCACTTAAAAAGGTTTTAGCTATTTTCAAACTCAAGTGCTTTCCCTGATAATTTTTCAGAAACAACACCATCTTCAAAAGCAATCTGTCCGTTAACAAATGTCTTGCTAATTGTTGTATGAAATACTTCACCTTCAAAAGGTGACCATCCACACTTATATAAAATGTTATCACGAGTGACAGTATACGATTTAGTCGGATCAATCAAAACCAAATCTGCGAAATAACCTTCACGAATAAAACCTCGATCCTTTACACCAAATAGTAAAGCCGGTGCATGACACATCTTATCAATCACAAACTCCATAGAATATAAACCGTCATTTACTAGCTCCAACATTATCTGTAATGAATGCTGAACAAGTGGCCCTCCTGATGTAGCTTTCAAGCTTCCCCCCTCTTTCTCACTCAATAAATGTGGAGCATGATCTGTTGCAACAACATCAAGTTTACCCTCTTTCAAAGCTTCGCGTAATGCGCTTCTGTCCTCAGCTGTTTTTATAGCAGGATTCCACTTAATTTTTGCACCAAGTCGTTCATAATCCTGATCTGTAAACCAGAGGTGATGCACACACACCTCAGCTGTTATCTTTTTATTCGCAAGCGGTGCACTGCTTAAAAGTTTCATTTCACGGGCAGTAGACAAATGCAACACATGAAGTCTAGAACCATATTTATCAGCAAGTTCTATTGCCTGAGCCGATGACTGATAACATGCTTCATCACTTCTAATCAAAGGATGGCAATAGATAGGTATGTTCTCTCCATACTTCTTTTTAAAAATATCAACATTATCTCTAATGATTTCCTCTTTCTCGCAATGTGTAGCAATAAGTGAGTCCACTTCAGCAAATATCTGCTGCAACATTCTCTCATCATTTACTAACATATTACCTGTGGAAGCGCCCATAAACACTTTTACACCACATACATGCTTTTTATCAACCTTCTTCAGTTCAGCAATATTATCGTTTGTGGCTCCCAGATAAAAAGAATAATTAGCAGCAGACTTTTCGGCAGCCATCTCTAATTTTCTCGTAAGAGCCTCATTTGTTATAGTCTGCGGATTTGTATTAGGCATATCCATATAGGAGGTCACTCCACCGGCAACTGCAGCTCTGCTTTCAGTAAAAACATCACCTTTATAAGTCATACCGGGATCTCTAAAATGCACTTGATCATCAATAACTCCGGGTATGAGGTACAAACCACGAGCATCAATAATATTTTTACAAGCATTTATAATTCCCTCAGACACATCATCTCTGAATATCTTAGATATCCTTTCACCTTCAATCAGTACAGAGCCAATAAAGGACTCACCCTCATTTATTATAGTAGCCTTATGTATTAACAACATCATTTATTAATAACTAATTTACTTTAGGTGTTATTTTACCTGTAATTTTACGCCAACGTAAAACTATTACACCAAAAAATGCTTCGCCAAAAATACTGGTATTCATTTTAGACGTACCCAGCTTTCTGTTTACAAATATCACAGATACCTCTTTAATATTAAATCCAAGAACAGAGGCACTATACTTCATTTCAATCTGAAAAGCATATCCTTTAAACTTAACATTATCAAGATCTATCGTTTCAAGCACTTCTCTCCTATAACAAACAAAGCCAGCAGTTGTGTCATGAATCTTCAGACCTGTTATCAACTTCACATATTTAGAAGCAAAGTATGACATCAGCACCCTACCCATTGGCCAATTTACAACGTTAACCCCCGTTGAATAACGCGATCCTACAGACACATCATACCCTTCATTTTTACATGCTGAATATAGTCTCGGCAGATCTTCCGGGTTATGTGAAAAATCAGCATCCATCTCGAAAATATATTCATACGAACGCGCTAATGCCCACTTAAATCCATGAATGTAGGCTGTGCCCAAGCCCAATTTCCCTTCTCTCTCTTGTATAAAAAGCCTGTCTGAAAATTCTTCAGAAATCAACCTGTACACAATACCTGCTGTTCCATCAGGTGAGTTGTCGTCTATTACAAGTATATGAAAGACTTTATCTAGTGCAAAAACTGTTCGAATAATACTTTCTATATTCTCTTTCTCGTTATATGTTGGTATAATTACTAAACTATCAGGCATTCTACTTTAATTTTATTATCAAATATACTGTATTCTAATTTAATTTCAAGAGAAAATAAAAAAAACTAATATATTTTGTATTTACAAAAAAACAAACTATCTTTGCACTCCATTTAAGACAATATATCGCGGAGTGGAGCAGTGGTAGCTCGTTGGGCTCATAACCCAAAGGTCGTTGGTTCGAATCCGGCCTCCGCAACTATCAAAAAAGACCGTCTCAATTATAAGTCGGTCTTTTTTTTTTCTAAAATCTAATCATTCCTTTCAACAATTTTAACAGGAAACTTTTTCTTAAAAGCATCCTTAAAACTTATAAGTGTCTCTGTTCTAGACAACCCAAGAGGTTGCAATTCATTATGAATTATCCTTAGGAGGTCCTTATTATTTTTAGCATAGACTTTGATTAGCAAGTCATACTGACCCGTTGTATAATAACACTCTACCACTTCTGGTATTTTTTTCAACTCCTCAACCACATAATCGAAGGTAGATGGAGATGTTAAAAATATTCCAACAAAGGCACATGTCTCAAACCCAAGTTTTTCAGGTTCAATAATATACTCAGAACCCTTAATAACTCCCAGATTGGTTAGCTTCTGAACCCTTTGATGAATGGCGGCACCCGAAACATTACACGCCCTTGCTACTTCTAAAAATGGGATACGCGCATTATCTACAATCATTTTAAGAATCTTCCCATCAAGTTCATCTAAATCATGGTGTGCCATATGTTTATTATTAAGTTATTATAATATAAGAAGCATCAATCCTCAAGCAGATGTATTACCAGTCCCGATCTTAATTTAGGTTCAAACCATGTAGTTTTAGGAGGCATAATATTTCCTGTATCAGCAATATCCATCAACTGCTTCATTGACACAGGATACAGAGCCAAAGCCAGAGCCATTTCTCCACTATCAACCCTCTCTTTCAGTTCATTTAATCCTCGTATTCCACCAACAAAATCAATTCGTTTATCACTCCTCAGATCTTTAATACCTAGGATCTCATCAAGTATCAAATTAGAAGTTATGGTAACATCCAGTTGTTCGATAGGATCATTATCATTAAAAGTACCAGGCTTAGCTGTAACACCATATGAGCGTCCGTCAAGGTAAACTGAAAAGTTATGAAGCTTTTTGGGCCTTTGAATCTCTGTGCCGGTAGGTTCAACAATAAAGTTTTTCTCCAATCGACTAATAAATTCATCAGGAGTCAAGCCATTAAGATCCTTAACAACACGGTTATAGTCAATAATAGTCAGCTGACTATCAGGGAAACATACAGCCATGAAGTAGTTATACTCCTCATCACCCAAATGGTTAGGATTGTTTTTGGCCTTCTCAGCTCCTACAAGAGCTGCTGCAGCCGATCTGTGATGTCCATCAGCAATATATAGAGCAGGTATATCTGAAAATATCTCAGTTATACGTTCAATTTTTTTGTCATCCTTTACCAACCAAAATTGATGTCTTACACCATCAGCAGCAACAAAATCATACTCAGAGCTGCCAGAGACAATCTTCTCAACAATATTGTTGATATCCTCATTGTCAGGGTAAGAGAAAAATACAGGTTCCACGTTAGCATCTGTAATTCTAACATGCTTCATCCGATCTTCTTCCTTATCACGGCGTGTAAGTTCATGTTTTTTTATTCTCCCTTCCATATAGTCATTAACAGAAGCACCTACAACAAGTCCATATTGCGTTTTGCCCTTCATTGTCTGAGCATACACATAATACATCTCCTTATCATCCTGAATTAACCAACCATTATCGATGAACTTATTAAAATTTTCTACAGCCTTATCATAAACATCTGCATCATGCTCATCTTTTCCTACCGGAAAGTCAATCTCCGGCTTAATAATGTGATACAATGATTTTTCATTCCCTTTAGCCTCATTACGAGCCTCTTCAGAATTAAGAACATCATAAGGGCGAGATGCAACATCTCTCACCATTGATTTGGGTGGGCGTACCCCCCTGAAAGGTTTTACTTTCATAAAAAGATATAATTATAAGTTTAAAAAAATCAAAAGGTCATTTTCCACAAATGTAAGTATTTTTGCTGAAAAACAGTTACATTTGTTATTGATAAATAATAAATAGCCTTATGATACAAATTGCAGAATCAAAAATAATTGAAGCCGCCGAGAAAGGGATGGACGAATTCCTAAAAGTGTTCACTGATGCTTACCTCGAAGAGCTTGGTGGAGATATCACCAGCGACAATATCGACAAGCTTAATGGTTATCAACACACACTACTTGCCCTGCGTTTTTTTGTTGAAGAGGTCAATATAGGCGGTTTTGTTCAACTTATACAAAATGGTTATGGTGGTTATATTCTCGACAATCCCACAGCCAAGTCGCTTAAACTAATGGGAGCAAAAGGACTATCTAAAATCCTTTATAAGGCCAAAGATATTTATAACCTACATCGTGAAAAGCTTGAGCGAGAGACCACCGAAGAAGAGTTTATGGCCATGTATGTAGAGTTTGAGCAGTTTGACGAACTTGAAGAGAAGTTCTTTTATATTGAAGAAGAAGAAACATTAATTGTTGCTCAATATGTGGATGAAAATCTAGAAGATTTTGCA